>JAUWMN010000230.1 GCA_030613165.1 Desulfobacterales bacterium | reverse complement strand
AAAGTTTAGGGGTTCACGGTTCAAGGTTCAAAGTTCAGGGGTTCACGGTTCAAGGTTCAGGGTTCAGGGTTTACGGTTGCTCGCCTTGCTCTCTTCACATTTACAAGGCAGCATAGAGTTTCCTCAAAACTCCGTTGCAAGAACCGAATGAATTCCGCATTCGTATAGCCTCTCTTCCATCAGTTTAACCTTGAACCCCTGAACCGTGAACCCCTGAACCTTGAACCTAACAACCTGAGTAGTTACTCATCATTGTTTTATTCTATGACAAAAAACTATCAGGGGCAACACTACTCTTTGCTCAAGCCTGAAGGTTTCTTGACCGAATAAGCATATTAAAGAGGCTCTAAAGACTTTTTTTGCAAAATCTTCATGTTTGTGGTTATAATAAACAATATTCCTAATATAAGGTCTTAGAATGAAAAGGATCAATGTCGATGAAGGCTAAGAAAGTTAAGCAGACAACAAAAAGATTCATTTTTATCGGGGGAGTCCCTGTCTTTGATTATTGGATCGACGTAACCAAGGCGGAAATCCTTGAAGGAACCGAAAACAGGGCAATATTCATGGAGAACAAACTCTTTCTCCCTGTGGGCACTATCTTTCGCGGCACGCTAACAGAGGGTGAAGAGATTGTCATTAATCCCCTGGCAAACTCTTCTATACAGGAGGTAGGCGGGCATCCGTATTATCACCTGGAATTCGGCGGAAAGCAGTCACCATCACAAGATCTCAGTCTCACCGGCAAATTAAAGAAAATAAAACAAGAGATTCGGGAACAATACGCAAGCAAGCTGATTGACGACAAAATATTCGAGGTAAAAATCAGCGCCCCTATTGAAATCAATCTTGGAGGGAATAACAAAAACATAATAACCGCAATGCGCCACATTTATTACAGTGAAGGGCTGTTGGAAAAAACGGGGAATATCGAATTTTACCATTTATTCTTTGCGGATACCAACCTGCCGGAGTGGGAAAAAATTGTCTATGAATACAATTCATTCGGCGTCAATTTCGGCGACACAAAGGATGTTCACATAAGTGGACTGGTCCCACGAAAGGGATACGTCATCACAGTACATACCGCGGAAGGAGAAAATTACGACAGAACCATCCTGGGCAATAAGACCAATGAGGAGATCATAGCTCCCGAACTGCTGTTTAAGCGCTATCAGGACCTGGGAAAGATGTTAAGGAAGGATGAAAAATTCATAGAAACAGATATCATCCTTAACAGCATCACCAATCCTGAAGAGTTGCGGCACATACTCTTTCTCCTTCAGATTGCTTACGGGTCTAATATCCCGGTATACCTTTGTTTGAGCGCCACATTCCTTAGATGCGCGTCAAGATTGACCGGTGAAGGCGGGTATTTCAGCAAACGGGAAATGAGGTTTTTTGAGTCAGACAAGGAGATCATTTATCGTAAAATATTACCGTATGTAAAATATATGATATTGAACCGTGATGAATTATTAGCGCTTGACCCTGCTATGGAAGTTAAAGGGCTTGAAAAAACAATGCAGGAAACAGCCAGAGCCATGGGCCATGGAAGAAAAAGTTTTTCCACCGAAGGCGGCAAGCTGATCGTTTCGGACGGGAGAAGAGGGGCCAAATTCGCGGAACGCCTTGATAGGGACCTTGCAACGGAATTTCTCAAAAAGACTGATTGCAATCCAAACCTGGAATTTAACTTTTTGGAACGTATACTCTCTGTGGGAGATGATGACGTCTTAAAATTTCAGACCACTCTCGGGGCAGGCGACCTCTTTACCGGGATTCTCATAGGGCTAAAAGTCCTTGGGTGGGACACTGGGCATGCCATTCGAGCCGCCGCATTGGGCGCCCAGTATTTTATCTCCACCAGACAGCAGCCGATGCTCAGCGATATTTACGAAATGGACTATGAACACAGACTCTACGGCACCTTTGGAAACTTCAGAGACATGTTAATCTTTCATTGCTCAGGAGAAGGCGATCCCACAAGATATGGGACAATTGTTGATAAAATAATCGGCATTCGGACAACACAGATCAACCATCCGTTTGTGGAAATTGTAGAAAAATATCTGAGATCCCGATAATTTCTAAATTCCTCAATCCCATAGTTGCCCTTCAATCAAAATTATGGTAATGGTCTTTTCTTTTTTAGTTGATTACTTCATAATTTGAAAATCCAAAATTTTCGGAAACATACCTTAAAGTCCCCCTTTTTTAAAGGGGGATTTAGGGGGATTTAAGGAAGTTGCGAAAAAATCCCCCCGACCCCCCTTTAGAAAAGGGGGATTTAGCTGTTAATAATTTCATATAATTATGCGAACTTTAGACTGTCCGGTTCACAACGTGACTAAACAAACATGAATCTAAGCCTGATACTTACAGACTCTGCCAAACGATTTCCTGAAAAAAGCGCCTTATTTTTCAATGGCCGGGAAATTTCATATACCGACCTCCTCGACCGGGTCATGAGACTGGCCGGCGGCCTGCAAAAGCTTGGCCTACAAAAGGGGGACAGGGTTGCTATCGCGCTTCCAAACCGTCCGGAATTCGTCATCGCCTATTTTGCCATCCTCCATGCCGGCGGTGTGGTGGTTGCCCTAAACGCTGTTGCGACGTCTTATGAATTGACCCATTACCTGACCGATTCCGCGGCCAAAATCTTTATAACAGGCTCCCGCAAGGCCCATATCTGGGAAGAATTGAAAGATAAGGTCCCCACCCGGACCATAATTGTAGTTGACAGCGAGGAAGAAGAGACCTCGTTCAATCGATTAATCACCTCTTCAGAACCCATCCACACGGTTTTGGTTGAAAAAAACGACCCGGCGGTGATCATCTATACATCAGCAATGAATGGGACGCCGCTTGGCGCTGTGTTGAGCCATTACAACCTCTTTACAAACGCGGAAGCCATCAGGGTTATAGAAGGGATAGACAAAAAGGACCGATCTATCGCCGTCATCCCCCTGTTCCACGCATTCGGCGCAACGATCAACATGTTAAGCATGATTAAGTACGGTGGAAGCATGGTGCTGATGGAGCGCTTTGAAACAGAACAGTTTTTTGAACTGCTATCAAAAAACCGGGTTACTTATATGGCCGCCGTGCCATTGATACTTATGGGCATGCTCGCGTATCCACAGGCGGGGAAATATGATCTCAGCGCTCTTTGGCTATCTTTCTGCGGTGGATGTCCCACTCCTCCCGGAATGGTAGAACAGTTTAAGGAACGTTTCAGTACCGATATCATGGACGGATACGGGCTTACCGAGGCCGCGCCGGTGGTAACCTCCAATCAGATCAATGGCCGCATGAAAATCGGATCAGTAGGACTCCCAGTGCCCGAAACCATAGTAAGGATCGTGGATGATGCCGGAAATGAGCGCCCTTGCAACAAGATCGGAGAAGTAGTGACAAGCGGCCCAGGCGTCATGCTCGGTTATTTCAGGAACCCCGGGGCGACCAGCGCTGTCCTGAATGACGGCTGGCTCCGTACAGGCGACCTGGGATATTTGGACGAAGACGATTTTCTCTTTCTGACCGGCAGAAAAAAACATATGCTTATTACCAATGGACTGAATATCTACCCGAAAGAAGTGGAAAAGGTTCTGAGAATGCATCCGGCTGTTGAGGACGCTCGTGTAGTAGGAAAGCCGGATCCGATAAAATGCGA
>JAUWMN010000120.1 GCA_030613165.1 Desulfobacterales bacterium | reverse complement strand
GGAAGTACTTCAGTTAGAGTTGCCCAAAGTTCGTTTTAAAGTTTGTTGTTCCAAAGGGACTTATATTCGAGCATTAGCGTCCGATATTGGAGATACTCTGGGGTGCGGTGGGCATCTGTCGGATTTAAGGCGTCTTGCCTGCGGGGAATTTCAGGTTGAAGACGCCCTGACATTGGATGAGCATGTAGTGCAGGGGGGTCGCGTTGGTGAGCGGGTCCTTACTATGAATGAAGCCCTTAAAGGCATCCCCGAGGTTGTAGTGAATGACGGAATGTCGGCGAATATTTTTTGCGGAAGACCACTGGCAAAGAGTGATCTTGAAACCTTTGAACCGGGTACATCACCATGGCTTAAGGTGGTTGACTCACAAAAAAGACTTATCGCGGTGGTAAGCCATGACAGCAACGGTAAGAATTATCGGTATTATGCCGTATTTCCAGATTGAGCTTTGAACTCGGTTTGTTCAGCTATTTAGTATAAATTATAAGTTTGAAATTGAGTTTTATAACTAAGGAGGAGGGTTAAAGTGCATCTAACCACGGAAGAAAAAAAAGCAATAATAGACAAGTTTAAAGTGCACGGAAAGGACACGGGATCGCCGGAAGTTCAGATCGCTCTTTTGACGAGCAGGATTACCCATTTAACAGAACATTTTAAGATCCATAAAAAGGATCATCACTCAAGGCGAGGCTTGTTGAAATTAGTAGGGGGTCGTCGAAGATTATTAAACTATCTCAAGAGTAAAGACGTAACTCGCTATAAAACCCTTATTAAGTCGCTTTCGCTGAGAAAGTAACGTTGGACAGCCCTTTGGGCAATAACGAGAAAATTAAAATTAAAAAAGGAATATATTAATGGCTTTTAAATTTGAAACTGAGTTGGGGGGGAAAACGCTTACCATTGAGACCGGTCGTATAGCAAGACAGGCCGACGGAGCTGTTTTGGTCCAGTATGGAGAAACTATTGTTTTAGTAACATCAGTGGCTAGCAAACAGGTTAGAGAGGGACTCGATTTTGTACCCCTTACTGTGGAATATATGGAAAAAGGGTATGCCGCGGGCAGAATCCCCGGGAATTATTTCCGGAGGGAGATTGGACGGCCAAGCGAAAAAGAGACCCTTACAGCCCGTATTATAGATCGTCCTATCCGGCCGCTCTTTCCGAAAAAATACCGGAACGAAACCCAGGTTATGGCCACAGTCTTGTCCATGGACAAGGAAAATGAACCGGATGTCCTTGCCCTGATCGGGGCATCCGCGGCCCTTGAGGTTTCAGGCATACCGTTTGCGGGACCTGTCGCCGCGGTTAGGGTAGGAAAGATTGAAGGAAATTTGAAAATTAATCCCACGATTCAGGAGTGGGAAGCGAGTAGCATCAATCTTATTGTGGCCGGCACCGAGGAAGCAGTAGTTATGGTAGAAGGGGAGGGCGACAATGCTTCTGAAGCCGAGATGATGGAGGCGATTTTTTTCGGGCATCGAGAGATGCAGCCGATACTCGAAATTCAAAAAAAACTGAGAGAGGCGACCGGAAAACAAAAAAGAAGAGTAACTGAAGTCGCAAAGGATGAAGTGCTGGGGGCAGAGGTTGAAAAATTCGCGTTTGCTCAAATCCGGGAAGCAATTCAAGTTCCCGAAAAACTTCCAAGACAGGATAAGTTGGAGGAAATCAAAGAAAATCTCCTTAATACATTAAGTGAAACATGGGAAGATAGATCAGAGGAAATTAAACAGTTTTTTTACGAACTGGAACGACGCGCCATACGTGAGTTGGCAATAAAAGAGGGCAAGCGGATTGATGGACGCCGCTTTGATGAGGTTCGTGAGATTACATGTGAGATTGGAATACTTCCCAGAGCCCATGGGTCGTGGCTGTTTACCCGGGGCGAGCCGCAAGCTATCGGAAGCGTGACACTCGGTTCCTCAGGGGCTGAACAACGGATGGAGACATTGAATGGCGAGGTCTTCAGGCCCGTTATGTTACATTATAATTTCCCTCCTTATTGTGTAAACGAAGTAAGACGCTCGGGAGGCCCTGGGCGGCGTGAGATCGGACACGGCGCTTTGGCCACAAGAGCAGTCGCAAAAATTCTGCCGGATTCGGAAGCGTTTGCTTACACCATCCGAATCGTTTCCGAAATTATGGAATCAAACGGTTCCTCTTCTATGGCTACGGTATGCGCCGGCAGTATGGCATTGATGGACGCCGGCGTGCCTGTGAAAGAACCGGTTGCCGGTATAGCCATGGGCTTGATGAAAGAAAGTGAGAAAGTCATTATACTATCCGACATCCTGGGTGATGAAGATCATATGGGTGATATGGACTTTAAGGTCGCCGGCACGCGTAAAGGGATTAACGCGCTTCAGATGGATATAAAGATCGATGGCTTGACAGAGGATATTATGGAAAAGGCTCTGGAGCAAGCCAGAATAGGAAGATTGTTTATCCTTGACAAGATGGCCGAGACTATTCAAGAACCTCGATCTGAGATTTCTTCGCATGCGCCAAAGGTTTTTACGCTGAAAATCAATCCCGATAAAATACGGGACGTGATAGGGCCTGGGGGGAAGGTAATCCGGGCCATTCAAGTGGAAACAGGCACACGTCTTGATGTGGATGATTTAGGGAACATCAAGATAACGGCCGAGAACGAAGAACTCGGCAACAAGGCCCTCAAAATGGTCGAAGACATTGTTAAGGAAGTTGAAGTTGGAGCCCTCTATGATGGAATCGTTCGCAAGATCATGGACTTTGGGGCATTTGTGGAAGTGCTCCCTGGAACTGACGGGCTGGTACATATATCCCAGCTTGATTTCAAGCCTGTACAAAAGGTCACTGATATCTTGAAGGTAGGAGACAAAGTAAAGGTTAAGGTGCTCGAAGTGAATCGCGACGGCAAGATCAGGCTTAGCCGCAAGGCCGCGTTGAAGGCGGAAAGCGATAAAGAATGAGCGGAGTAAAGAAGCCGGCTCTTCGTATTCGCAAGTTGCGTCCGGAACAGGACGCGGATATCTCGTTGCCCAAGTATATGACTCCACATGCATCGGGTATGGATATTTGTGCCGCGATCAAGGAGCCGGTCGTATTAGCGCCTGGAGAGATTGTGTTGGTTCCAACAGGTTTTGCCATGGCCATACCACGGGGATTTGAAGCTCAGATTCGTCCTCGCAGCGGTCTTGCCGTGAAACATGGGATCGGGCTGATCAATTCTCCCGGAACAATAGATTCAGACTATCGAGGGGAAGTGGGGGTCGCTCTGGTCAATTTTGGCGATAAACCTTATACCATAAAGCGGGGCGATAGAATCGCCCAAATGGTAATCCAAAAAGTCTACCAATTACAGCCGGAAGAAGTAGAAATGTTGGATGAGACCTCCAGAAATACAGGTGGGTTTGGGCATACGGGAATTTGATAGAAATTCCCAACAACCCTTACTTAACAGCATAGATACCGCGGTCTTTCTTTACAATTTTTCCCTGTTTTAAAAGCCTGAATATAATATTAGATACTTGCTTGCTTTCCAGCCCTGTTGACTTTCTTGCCGTTCCTACCGTGATACCCTTGGAAGATTTTCGGATAGCATCGAGGACTTGTTCTGTAGCCGATTTCTTGCTGGGTTTAGCTTTTGGAGCGGCTTTCTTCGTCTTTTTCGCTGCTGTTTTCTTTGCGGGGGCAGCTTTTTTGACTGAACGCGCCTTAGTTGGTTTTTTCTTCTTTGCTGTTGCTTTGGCCCGTGTTTTAGTGGTGGTCATACTCTTTGCTACAATTTTTTCCAACTCTTCTAATCTTTTGATAAGTTCTTTGATCGTCTTATGCGTCGGAAGCTTCAGGCTCTCAATTATCGTTTCAAATGCCTTTTTGACATCTTTCATAATATGCACCCCATTTTTTTGTTAGTAATCCACTTTTTTCTTCAATTCTCTCCCGCACTTGAAGAACGGAAGTTTTTTGGATGTAACCTCGACAGAGTCACCGGTCTTAGGGTTTCTTCCGACATACCCCTTGTAATTTTTTACAAAAAAACTGCAAAGACCCCGGATTTCTACCCTATCACCCTTTACAAGAGCATTTGATATGGCATCAAAAAAGATATTCACAACTTTTTCAGCGTCACCTTTTGTTATGTTAGCCTCTTTTTTTAAAACGTCAACAAGAGTCGCCTTGTTCATCTGTCCTCCTGTAACTGAAGAATATTATTTCGAAGGTGTTCACGAAACCGCTATATTTAATTAAATATATTATAACAAACCGGAAAGTCAAGTCAATTAGATTGATTGTTTTTTTTGGGCACCGATGGGGACATCCATCGACACCCGACCCCTGATCCCTATCCTCTGCCTTCTATTCTCTATCTTTACTCTTCTGTTTCAAGAATGGAGACGCAACCCCTCTGTTTCTCCTTTGCATGTGTGTTCACATTTCTGCTCCCAACATTGACAATGGTGTGTTACTTGTGTTACACTTATAAAAGATATTAAGGAGGAAGATGCTATGCCTGCAAAGAATCCGCGAATCAATGTCGTACTTGATGCACCTTTATATAAAAATGTTAAAATTCTTGCTAATAAAGATGGCGTTTCTCTGTCTACAAAGGTAAGGGATCTGCTTAGGGAAGCCATGGAAATTCAAGAAGACATCTATCTCGCCACCTTTGCAGAAAAAAGAGAAAAAAAAATGAAAATCTCTTCAGCTCTCACTCACAAAAAAGTATGGTCATAGGTTAGAGTCATAGGTTAGAGAAAAAATGACTTTCAAATTAATTTATCATCCTGATGTAAAAGATGTCGACTTACCAAAAATCGATAATAAAAATAAATCAATGATCAAAAGAGCTATTGAAGATCGACTTTCCTCTAACCCTGAAATTTTTGGAAAGCCTTTGCAGAGAACACTTAAAGGATATTGGAAATTGCGTGTTGGAGATTATCGTGTTGTTTTCAAGATAGCTGGAAAAAATGTAATAATCCTGGGAATTATTAATCGAAAAAACGTTTATTCAAAGATCAAGAACAGAACAAACATTCTTTAAAATATCTATAGACACTCTTTTGTCAAAAGTGTAGACGCGATCCCTCTGTTTCCTCACTAAATCAGCCTTATATAGTCCACGTACAAGACCACTTTTCTTTCAGGGCGGGCCAGAAAAATCAAAAGCCTGTGTATTTTTTTTATATTGAGCGTTCTCTGTGTGCCGGAAGTCATCAAGGTATCCAGGGGTATCCTCATATGGTTCATTCCTGGTTGAAGTATAAATCTCTTGTTATAACGGTCCTTATACTCCGGATGATCCTTTTGGTCATCGATCCTCACGGATACCGGGATTTCTTTGTCGTCCGCATTAAATATGTCAAAACACAGGTACGCATACCCCCGCCAGTCGTTCTCTTTCAGCATGGGGTTCAATCCGGGATAATGCGATGGATAAAGCTCTATCCTCAAAGATCTATTGCCGTGGGTGACATTCTTACCCGAAAGGGAAAGCAGTACGCCGCACTTCCATCGGAGCTGATCCATTTCTGCATCAGATTCAAAATCAAAAAGTACCCGCTCCGAAGGGACACCGCCACCGCAAGAAACTAAAGTACAAAGACATACAGTAATCAAGATTAATCTAACCATATTTACTTTTTGCAACTGGTTGCACTCCTGAAGTGATAAGCTCATGTTATCTACCGATTGAAAAAAAAGAAGAAAACTCTGCGTCCTTTGCGTCTCTGCGGTGAAATATGTATTGAGACCTTTGCATAACTGCCATTTTCCCGTGATGCAGCGTCAGGCTTCAAATCTTAACCCTCGAAATACCCAATGTATTCCTCCAGTTAAGATTTTCGCCTTCCTTGCCTGACGAAAAAATGTCGCGTTTTTCAAAGCTCTCGTATTGTATTGGGTTTTCATGGTTCAAAGTGCAAAACAACCACCTCAGGAGG
>JAUWMN010000206.1 GCA_030613165.1 Desulfobacterales bacterium | reverse complement strand
CCTCTATAAAGTGCCGACTACAGCGAGATGGGTGACAGCGCATGCCTTACGATGAATAACATCGGAAAGCCGTATGCGGGAAAACCGCACGTCCGGTTTGATGAGGGAGGGCAGGCCGAGTGGCCTGCTCTCTACTCTACCGTTGACTTGACCTGACCCGTTGACTTGGCCCGTTGATACAATGAGATTTATCAACGGACTGCCGAACAACGGTATTGAGTAGTAAGCTCCTTACGTCGCACCTCTCATGCCGGGCGTTCGCTGTAGACAATTATAGATGATTCCTCAATGTGAATTTGACTCATGCGAGTTTTCTCTTGACTCCTTCTTTTGCCAAGTATACACTTTATAGTGTATACTTTATCCGGGAGGCCAGTATGAAAGCAACAGCCAAAGACCTTAGGTCCCAGTCGCGCAAGCTGTTGGACACCGTAAGCAGGGGGGAAGAAGTAGTCATCACATATAGAGGTAAACCCTGTGCTAGGCTTGTGCCCTATCACGAGGAAGGTAGGAAGATAAAAAAGGATGAACTGTTTGGGATTTGGAAAGAACGTGAAGATCTTCAGAATGTTGAGGAATACGTAAGACGCTTGCGAAAACGGAGATTCTAAGGTGATCATCGATACGGATGTATTTATTTGGTACATGAGGGGAAATGAAAAAGCATATAAAGCTATTGAAAAGGCCAACAACTTTTTCATGTCGGTTGTAACTTATATGGAACTGGTTCAAGGGATGAGAAATAAGAAGGAATTGAATAGCCTCCGAAAATCGATTCATGCCTGGAATGCCAAATTGCTATATATTTCCGAAGAGATATCCTCCAAGGCCATGTTCTATGTCGAAGAACATTTCTTAAGCCACTCGTTGGAATTAGCCGACGCATTAATAGGCGCTACGGCTGTAGCTTATGGGTTGCCCATTCTTACCGGCAATAATAAGCATTACAAAATTATCAAAGATATTCAAGTAAAGAGCTTCCGTCCATGAAATTCGAAGGTTATGTGGTGCAAATCATGCTGACCCAAAAGCTGATTCCCGGCCCGGTATTTGTGGAACAAGTTTTGAAGCCGGAATAGGGCGGAAATCAGATGAGAGAGACGTTAGCGGTTTTGGTTAAAAAGTCGCAAATACTCCCCGTAGCCCTCCTTTTCCAACTCTTCCTTAGGGATGAACCTTAAGGATGCAGAATTGATACAGTACCTTAGGCCTGTAGGCTTAGGTCCGTCAGGAAAGAGATGTCCAAGATGCGAGTCCGCATGCTTGCTTTTTACCTCGGTGCGGACCGTAAAAAGACTTTTGTCGTCTCTTTCAACAATATTGTCAGGCTCAAGGGGCTTTGAAAAGCTCGGCCAGCCAGTCCCGGAAACAAACTTGTCGAGAGAACTGAACAGGGGCTCTCCAGAGACGATGTCCACATAGATTCCTTCTTTTTTGTTCTCCCAGTACTCATTGTTAAATGCCGGCTCGGTCCCCTGTTCTTGAGTCACCTTGTATTGCAGAGGCGTCAATTTTTTTCTGAGCGACTTGTCATCTGGCTTGTAATATTTCTGATTGTCCGAATGTTTTTTCATTGTGTTGATGTGATCGCCCCATATCTTCTTTAGAAACTTGTCTCGACCCGACCCAAACCTGTAATACTTATACCGGATTGGGTTCTTTTTGTAGTAATCCTGATGATACTCCTCTGCCTCATAGAATTCGGAGAATTTGCTGATCTCCGTAACAATAGGTTTGCCAAATCGACCGGATTCAGCCAGTGCTGTCTTGGATTGTTCTGCCAACCGTTTTTGGTCGTCATTATGGTAAAAAATTACGGTTCGATACTGCGGCCCGCGATCCACGAATTGTCCGCCTGGATCGGTCGGGTCGACGTGTTTCCAGAAAATGTCGAGTAGATCTTCATAAGTTGCCTTCGTTGGGTCATACAAAACCTGAACGGCCTCAACGTGGCTTGTCCCCCCCGATGATACTTCCTTGTAAGTCGGGTTTCCCTTCTGTCCGCCTGTATAGCCTGAGATCACCTCAACAACGCCAACTACTTTCTCAAAGTCCGACTCCACGCACCAAAAACACCCGCCGGCAAACGTGGCCTTAAGTATTGTTTTATGTGTTTCATTCATATTGGTCCTCGTCGAATTCTGTAAGGCGTTCGAATTTTGAGAACCTGCTATTAACGACGCGATTAAAATAAGACCGTATAAGATGGCTTTCATGTCAAACACCTCCTTTGTGGGTCATTCCGCCCTTATATATTCCATATACTCCGTCGGAAATGTATCCACCGCTTCTTGAGTCAAACTCTTACTTGACTCTATTGATATATATTAAGACCTGCAATTTTTTTGTCAAATGCGATGGGCGTTGCGTTTGGAGACCTTTGCATAACTGCCATTATGATCCCGCTTACAGCGGGATTCACTGCGTGTCCGTGATGCGGCGTCCCCGATGAGCGGGATTTGTCAACAGGCTTCAAATTTTAGTCCTCGAAATACTCAATGTATTTCTGTGGTTGCACGCAGTGAAGCGTCAGCGCTATATGTTCGTCTTTCCCCGGCGACGGGACTTACAGCTTGACCTTGGACAAAATTGAACATTTTTCAAAGGTCTCATATGATTATGCTGTACGTAATTTTTCACTAAAAAGGACCCAGAGCCCCAACATGAAAAGCACTCCATTTATGATGAGGTCGATCACTGCAATCCGGTCGGCCTCAGGGCTGAGCGTGAAGCACCCGCACCGTATATCGAGTCCTTGATAGAGGGCGGATCCGAGGGACACTATGAAGACAATCAAGAGACAATTGAGAATGAGGGCGCTCCCCCTGCATAAGAAGCCGGTAATCAGGAGTATACCGCAGACGAGTTCGATCCAGGGAAGGACTACGGCAGCGAGGTTGACCATCTGTGGGGGGAGTATCTTGTAGTTGTAAATAATCTCGGCAAATCCTTTTGGATCGAGAAGCTTGTCAAAACTTGCCCATACAAACACAACCCCAAGAATTATCCTGGGTATGATTACTGCTCCTCTTAACCGACTCCTGGTCTTGTCAGTCACCGGCGAGACCCCCCCTTCCCGTTGGCAATCCCCGAGAGATCCATTCATTCAAACCATCTGCGAGAAAGTAAACCTTTTCAAATCCCATTTCCTTGAGAGTCAAAGCCAGATCACAACCTTGGGGACAGTCTACCCCGTCGCAATAGGTAATGATTATAGGAGATGTTTCTAACTGTTGTACTACGTGTAGAAAATGTTGATCAAATTGGTGAACAGGGAGATTGAGGGCTCCGGCAACGTGCCCGGCGCTATAGTCCTCGGGAGCACGGGCATCAAGGAAAAGTGTGCCTTTTTCTTGCAATTTTATTGCTGCTTCTTCTATCGATATAGCGCCGGTGTTTTTACTGACAACCTCAGATGTGTTTTCTGCATCGGGTAGAGGCCATAGCGGTATTCCGCTGCTTCGAAACTGATTGACTATTAACGCCAATGGGACGACAACAATCATAATCAATAGAGCTTCTTTGAGGCTTTTTGCAAGTAAATTGAACATATCTATTTTAAAATAATGTTTTTAGGGACACAGATTTACGCAGATAGCCGCAGATTAAAAAAATCCTGAAAATCAGCGTTCATCTGTGTCCAAAATCTTTTTCTTGAATGCTATGGTTAAATCCTCAGAGCCTCTGCTCCGCTGATAATCTCCAGCATTTCCGAGGTGATTTCCTCCTGTCTGCTGATACGGTAAAGTTGTAAAAGCTCTTCTATTTTTTTGTCAATATTTTTGCCGGCGCTGTCCATCGACTTCAGGCGACTGCCGTTTTCACTCGCTAATGATTCTGCAAGGGCGCGGTACAACTCTATAAAGAGGTATTCTTCGAGCAACAGCGGCAACAATTCCTCAGGAGTTAAGTAGAGATGTGGTTGGGTCGGCAATGATTTATTCTTTTTAAACTGTGTTATATCCAGAGGAAGTACAGAGAAAGCCGTTGGGGTAAATCGACCCACAGACTCATATACATTGTAAAACAGTATGAGCGATCCAAAGCGCCCCTCACTATAATAGAGATAAAGGGTGTCGGAAAGGTCTCGCATAGC
>JAUWMN010000027.1 GCA_030613165.1 Desulfobacterales bacterium | reverse complement strand
GGGGTCCTTTTCTTTCAGGGCCTTTGTCCTCTCCTTGCCACGCTCCTTGATCTTTTTTGTAGAGGCCTGCCCTATATCAGACTGTTCTATAGTTTTTTGAAAGTCGCTTGTCCCTATTTTGGCCACATTGGCGCCATACGATATGTTACAACATCCAAACAGGAAAATTGTTACAATAAAAAAGGACTTAAAAATAGTATTCATGGATACCTCCTAATGTTGATGGATTCGTAAAAAGTCGCCGGACACCCTTTGCCGTCATTCCCGCGAAAGCGGGAAGCCAGTAATATCAGCTTGTTCTGGACTCCCGCCTTCGCGGGAGTGACAGAAAGGGGGACTTTTTACGAAATCATTATTGTTATACGAATATATTATTGTTGTCAAACAATCGGGGGTGTCCGTTGACGGACAACAGTCAACTGACATCATCTAAAATGCCGTTCCAATGGCAAATTCCCAGCGACCTTTATTTTCGCCGGATTTGCGATCGAGTATATAGCCATATTCCAGCCGCATCGGTCCCAAGGGTGAATACCATCTGATCCCGTAGCCGATACTTTCCCGGACATCGCTTAAGTTAATGTCTTCGCCGTTATCATACGCTTGCCCGGCGTCGAAGAACAATAATCCCATCAAACCGGCGTCCTTTATCAGCGGGAATAAAAATTCCACGTTAAATTGTATCATCTTGTCTCCGCCGATCTTGTCTCCGGTTGCAGGATCTTCCGGGCCGACATCTCTCCAGTCAAATCCCCTGACAGAGTTCATTCCGCCGAGGAAAAACCGTTCGTATACAGGGAGTATCCCTCCGCGGTTCTCTGTAACGAATCCGGCTTTGCCGTGCAACATCCCTACAGTATTCCAAAAAAGAGGGAAATACCAGCCGGACTCTCCCACGTACTTTGTAAACGCTATATCACCTCCAAACGGACCTCCCGCCCATTCAACAGAGAGTCTGTTGTCTGACCCTTCGGTTGGATTAAACATCCGGTCCCGCGAATCTCTTTTCACAATGCCTGTTATGCTGCTGGATATGAATTCCCCCTCCATGTCTTTAATAACCTGTGCTGCATCATTGTCCACATCGCGAATATCGGCATTCTCATAGCCGTAATAGAAGGAGGTCCTGGTGTAATCAGCGATTCGATATCCCAGACGCAGCCTCCCTCCCACACTTTTTTTATCATAGGTATCGTAATCTCTCTCTTGATTATAGAGGTCAAAGCCGGCGGACAGGGGGGTATCAAAGAGCCACGGTTCTGTGAAACTGAGGTTAAAAAGTGTAGTGCGTTTTCCGGTTGATGCTTTTAATGTCAGCGATTGACCGCGGCCGAATAGATTCCTCTGGGAGATGGACGTCATTACGAATGCATGGTCAACGGAACTATAACCGCCTCCAAAACTGAAGGCGCCTGTCGGTTTTTCCTATACGTCGATGTGCAGATTCATTTTGCCATCGCTGCTTCCCTTGGACGTGTTCACCTTTATGTCTTCGAAGTAATCGAGGCGGTATAGATTTCGGCTCCCTTGCTTTAACCGTTTCCCGCTGAAAAGTTCTTGTTCGTAAATTTTGAGTTCGCGGCGAATTACCTTGTCACGGGTTTTTGTATTGCCGGTAATAATGATCTTTTCAAAATAGACGGGTTTTCCCTGAGTGATAGTATACGCAATATCCACCTCTTGCCTTGCCGGGTCTTCATTAATACGCGGCACGACATCCGCGTAAGCATACCCGGCATCTGAATAGACGTCCAGAAGGGTTAAGATATCTTTTCTGATCACTTCTCGATTATATATCTTTTCTTTATTAATCGCTATAAGACTCAATAACTCGTCTTCAGGTTTGATAAGATCCCCTTCCACGGTTACATTGCCTATACCGAACTTAGGGCCTTCTTCTATCTTAATCTTTATGTATATATAGTCATCTGCAAATGTAATATGGGGTTCGGCGACTTTGGCCTGAATATAGCCGTTGTTATGGTAATAGGCGGCTATTTTTGTAATGTCCTGGTCTAATACTTCCTGATTAAGTTCTCCTGAAGATGTCAACCATGAAAAGAACCCCTTCTCTGAAGTCTTCATTAACCCTTGCAGGTGATCACTGCTGTAGGCGTCGTTTCCTTCAAAGATAATCTCTTTTATTAATGCCTTTTCCCCTTCCTCTATAGTGAAAACAAGGTTAGCCCTATCCGCCTTAAGGGATTCGGTATTAAAGGTCACTCGGACATTGTGATATCCTTTTTCCTTGTAAAGACCCTTGATCATCTCTATGTTGTTGTACACATTATGAATGTTCAGGATAGAACCTGTTTTGATATCAAGCACTTCCTTGATCTTGTCATCAGTAAGCGCTATATTCCCTTTTATACTTATATCACTGATAGTCGGTTTTTCTTTGACAGTAAAGATTACTTCTTTGCCGCCAGGAACATCCACGGCCTCAACCCGAATATCATCAAAGTACCCCATGTTATAGACTCGCTTTAGATCGGCGCTCAATTTTTTTTTAGAAAATAGCTCCCCTTCTTTTGCCTTGAGTAACCTTTTAATAGCCTCTGATTCTATTCGCTTATTCCCGACAATGGTGATTCGCACGATCTTCTTTCTCTCAAATATCTTGTTGCTGATCTGCTTAGCCAACTCTTGTACCCGATCAAGGAGATTTTCCAGCCCCCCTCCTTCTACGTAAAAATGGTGAGATAATCTCATAGTGCTGGAGGGTATTGCCTTAATATCAAGGCTGAACCGGTTGCCGATCCGATTAAAGCTGCCGGTTATTACAAAGTCAGCTCTTAGTTTTTCCCCAAAAGAACGCAATTGGTCGTCACCGGAGATATCCTCTTCCTCCGCCAAGGTCACTGAAATCCCTTCTTTTAAAAGCTGTTTTTCGAGCAATTCCGGAAGGTTGTTCCTGAAAAAATCGATTTGTTCCGGCGCGTGAACCTCAAAAGGTAGGATGGCTACATGAACCATCTCTTTCGCGGAAAGGAGGCAAGGGAGGCTCCAAAGCAAGAGGGAAAAAACTATTATTCGTTTGACCATGTGAGACCTTATAGACAATTGACGATTTTCGATTGACGATTGACGATTGAATAGTTGAATAATAGCAATTTCATTAAATCTTCGATCTTCAATCTCCGAGCTTCAATTTACTCACTTTTTCCACTTTGCCGTCTACTAATGTAACACAATGTTCCATCAAGTCGGCCAATTCTTTGCTGTGGGTTACTACTATTAGGGTAATTCCCAATTCTTTGTTCAATAAAAGAAGCATCTCATGGATCTTGCGGCTGTTTTTTGTGTCCAGGTTCCCTGTCGGTTCATCAGCCAAAAGGACTGCCGGCTGCAAGACCAATGATCGTGCTATGGCGACACGCTGCTGCTCTCCACCAGACAGCTCACCTACCCGGTGCGTAAGACGTCCTGAAAGACCGACGCGATCCAGGACAGACTCTGCCTTGGCCATTGCTTCTGATCGCTTCATTCTGCTGATTAGAGCGGGCATCATTACGTTTTCAAGCGCGTTGAATTCCGGCAGGAGATGGTGAAATTGAAATATAAAACCGATTGAGCGGTTTCTAAACTGTGCTAAATCCTCATCGTCGAATGCAAAGACATCTTTTCCCTGAAACAACATCTTCCCTGTGTCCGGTCGCTCAATAGTCCCCATTATGTGAAGGAGGGTCGATTTGCCAACACCGGAAGCTCCGACAATAGCCGTGGTACTTCTCTCCCCTATATCCAGGTCTATGCCTTTTAGGACCTCTACGACATTTTCCCCGCTCTTAAATCCTTTAAAAAGGTTTTGTATGGTTATCATTGGAACCGATTTATTCATAACGAAGCGCCTGTGCAGGATCTAATCCGGCTGCCTGTCGAGCCGGATACAGGGTGGCCAGAAAACTGATGGCAATAGCTCCAAACGCAATTATAGCTATGTCCAGAAACTCCATCCGAACCGGAAGCGTAGAAATGTAATAAACATCGCCCGGCAATTCTATAAACTTGTATTGCGCAAGCAGCCAACACAGTAGAGCGCCTCCACACACCCCCAAAAATGTTCCGACAATCCCTATGATTAATCCTTCATAGACAAATATCTTTTTAATGCTCTGGTTTGTCGCTCCCATAGACTTCAAGATGGCAATGTCTTTATTCTTATCCATGACCATCATGATCAATGTGCCGGCGATATTGAAAGCAGCGACTAAAACAATTAATGTAAGGATGATAAACATGACGGTTTTTTCAAGTTTCAGGGCTGAAAAGAGATTTCTGTTCATGCGCATCCAATCACGTGTCCAGTATCGAAAGCCCAAAGAATCCTCAACCAACCGGGCAATAGATCCAGCCTCGTAAATGTCCCGGACCCGTATTTCGATCCCAGTTACCTTATCGCCCATTCTCAATATCTTTTGCGCCTCGTGTAAACCAATATAGGCCAACGACGAATCATACTCGTACATACCTGACTTAAAGATTCCCGATACCCTGAATCTCTTCATGCCGGGGACCTGCCCGATTGGAGTAAGCATCCCTCTGGGAGAAATTACATATACTACGTCGTTTTCCCTCACACCAAGGGTTATAGCCAGTTCCCTGCCAAGGATGATACCGGGTGCAATGCCACCAGGCCTTCCCGGGGAAGACCCGTCAGATTTTTTGGGGTCTTCAAGCGTCTTCAGGCTCCCCTTCGTAAGATTTTTTTCAATATCAACCACCCGACCAGCTGTTTGTGGTTCAATTCCTCTTAAGATAGCCCCGGAAACTTTTGATGCTGATTTTAACATTACCTGGGTATAAGTGAACGGGGTTGCCGCAATTACTCCGTCAATTTTTTCCACCTGCTTGCGTAAAGCATGATGATCCTCTATACCACCTCCGTGTTGCATCACAACAATGTGCGAAGTCACGCCAAGAATTTTTTCTCTCAAATCCGTCTCAAACCCTGTCATGACTGCAATGACAACAATCAATGCCATGACCCCTACAGTGACCCCGGCAATCGATATCACGGTAATGATCGAAATAAAGGACTGTCTCCGTTTGGCACGCAAATAACGAGTGCCTATAAACCATTCAAATGCCATTGTTATCCTTTTTGAGGCAGTTGCAAAACGTCCCCTTTTGCCCAATCTCTGCGTCAGGCTCAGCTTTTGATCCTCGAAATACCCAAAGTATTCCTGCGGTTAAAATCTTCGCCTTTCTTGACCTTGGACAAAATTGAACATTTTGAAACTACCTCTTTTGTGCTGTTTTTAAGTGAGGGAAAAAAATTACCTCACGAATGGAGGGCGCATTCGTTAGCAGCATAACAACTCGGTCTATTCCTATTCCTTCTCCCGCAGCGGGAGGCATGCCATACTCGAGCGCTTGAATATACTCAGCATCCATATAATGAGCCTCTTCATCTCCGGCATCCCGATCAGCAACCTGCTGCAAAAAGCGTTCTTTCTGATCAACCGGATCGTTCAACTCGGAGAAACCATTAGCGATTTCGCGGCCCGCGATAAACAGCTCAAAACGATCCGTAAGGCTGGGATCGGAAGAATTCTTTCTGGAAAGAGGGGAAATATCCGTAGGATAACCAGTGATAAATGTGGGCTGGATTAACTTTGGCTCTACCAAGACGTCAAATAATTTGGCCAATATCTTTCCCCGCTTATGGCTCTTCTGTAGAGGTATTGAGCGCTCTGTCGCAAAGGCTGTCAGTTTCTCTTTATCATCCACAATTTCAGGGGGCATTCCGCCTAATGTTGTTAAAGCATCATATAGTGTCATACGCTGCCATGGCGGACTAAGGTCAATTTCATTTTCCTGGTATACAATAGTAGCGTCCCCTACAACTTCTTTAGCCACAAACAGAAACATTTCTTCAGTCAATTTCATCAGATCCTCATAAGTAGCATAGGCCTGATAGAATTCAAGCATAGTGAATTCAGGATTGTGTTGCGTGGAGACCCCCTCGTTCCTGAAATTTCTATTGATTTCAAAAACCCGTTCAACCCCTCCTATTACCAAACGCTTAAGATATAGTTCCGGGGCAATTCTCAAAAACAGTTCCATACCAAGGGCGTTATGGTAAGTTTTGAATGGCTTGGCCTCCGCCCCTCCCGGAATCGGCTGCATCATCGGTGTTTCCACTTCACAAAAATCTCGGTCGACCAAAAAATTGCGAAATGCCTGAACAATAAGACTTCTCTTTAAAAAAATCTCCCTGACATTCTGGTTCATGATCAGGTCAAGATAACGCTGTCTGTATCTTTTTTCAGGATCTTTCAATCCATGAAATTTTTCCGGCAGAGGACGGATGGCTTTAGCAACAAGGAAAAACTCATGAACCAACAATGACCACTCTCCGGTCTTTGTTTGAAACACCGTCCCTTTTAAGCCAACATAATCCCCCCTGTCGATCTTTTTAAAGATAGCGTAAGGTTCTTTACCAACCTCGTTTTGCTGAATATAAGCCTGAATTTTTCCCGTGCGGTCCAATATGTGGAAAAAGGCGGCCTTCCCGAATCGTCTCATAGATATAACCCGGCCGGCCGCAATAAAGACGGGGCTTTCCTCTTCTATTTCTTTATTTTCTTCCAAATACCGCCAAATATCAGAGACCGCATGTTCTACCTTAAAATCATTCGGGTAGAGATCAATACCGTCGGCGGCCATGCTTTTTGCCTTTTCATGACATTTGCGAATCACTTCACTTATCTCTTGCATATATCTCCAAACCTTTCAAAAAGTTGAATCCTTTTTGGTAACGTATTTCAGGAAGGGTGTCAAGACAAAATGCCGGATTTTACTCGGTTTACTCTCCTTTTCAAAACACGTACCGCAAATAACATGAGAAAAAAAAGAAAGGAGAGCATAACGATGGAGCCTGAAGCGGGAAGGTCCCAGTAGAAGGCGCTCAACAGGCCCAGGAAAACCGATAGGATAGCTACCACGGCAGAAATAAGCATGGCCTGGCGGAAGTTGCCGGCCAGCATGAGACCTGCCGCGGAAGGTATTACCACTAATGCGGCCACAAGGAGTATCCCCACTACTTTCATGCCCAAAACTACGGTTACCGCGGACAGCACCGCTAATACCGCTTCTAATCTTTTGACCTTGATTCCGGCGGTTGCGGCAGATTCAGGGTCAAAGGTCAGGTAAAACAACTCATGGTAAAAAAGTGAAACAGTCAAGAGGACTGCTACGGTGAGTCCCAGAGATAACCAGACCTCAAATAGTTCAATAGCAAGAATGTTTCCAAATAAAAAACTCAAAAGATTGACGTTAAAACTCCCTGCCAGACTTACGAGGATGATACCTGTCGCCATGCCGACGCTGGCAAATATACCCAATGCCGTGTCTTCGTACAGCCCAGCCTTTTCCTTGAGTTTCAGAATCCCAAGGGCTGCCAATACGGAGACTGCCATGGCCGCCAAGATAGGAGTAACCTGCAAAAAAAGTCCCAGGGCCACGCCTCCGAAAGTCACGTGAGCAAGACCATGGCCTATCATGGCGTCCTTCCTAAGAATGAGAAAGACGCCCAGGATGGCGCAGGTCACGGCCACGGCCAGTCCCGCGATAAGCGCCCTCTGCATGAAACCGTAGGAAAAGATTGCTTCCAAATGCAATACCTCTTTTAATTAGACAGGATTTACAGGATGAACTGGATAATAAGATAGTAATATTTCACCGCAAAGTATCTGAAGTGAGCTAAAGTGAACTAAAGTTTGAAGTGCCTAAAGGTAAGGAATTTTATCTGTTCTATAATTGTCCTTGCCGAAGGCAAGTTCCACAACTTTAGCTCACTTTAGGCACTTTAGCTCACTTCAAACTTTAATAGACCTTAAAACTTTGCGTCTTTGCGGTGAAGTAAACGGTTACGTTTTCAATGCCGATGACAAACCAAATGGTGTTCCCCTTTTAAAATGTCCTGCACCACGGAGGAAGAGCAGAATTCGTCGTGGGTGCCGTGGAAAACCAGGCGCTGGTTCAGACAGGCCACCTTGTTTACATGTTTGGTTACTATCCCCACATCATGGGTAACCATAACAATTGTGATGTCGTGATCTTTATTCAACATATCCAGCATCTCATAAAATCGTTGTTGGGTTTCGGCATCCACACCGGCAGTTGGTTCGTCTAAAAACAGGATCTCCGGTTCGTTGACAATTGCCCGGGCGATAAAGATCCGCTGTTGTTGGCCGCCGGATAATTCTCCGATACGACGTCTCCTGAAATCATTCATGTTAACTCGTTCCAGGGCCTTTTCCACCGACTCTTTATCCCGGTGTCTAAGAATCTTGGGGAACTTCTTTTTGGACAAAAGGCCCATTGCCACCACCTCTTCCACCGAAGCGGGGAAGAGGACCCCCGAATGGGCTATTGTCTGTGGAACATATCCGATTTTGGACCACTGTGAAAAATGCGCCGGCTCCTGACCGAAGAGAATAACGTTCCCTTGTTGAACAGGGAGTAGACCCAATATGATTTTAAGGAGGGTGGACTTGCCGGACCCGTTGGGACCTATGATGGCTAAGAAATCTCCCCGGGTAATCGTAAGGTCAACTTCTATGAGCACATGGGTCGCTTCATAAGAAAAATCCACCTTCTCTACTCTGACCTGTACGCTGTCAGTTGTCACACCCAAGACCTTTCTTAAGGTTTTTAAGGTTTTGCTCCATTATGTCAAGAAATGTGATACCTTTGCGAAGCTGATCCCGGGTCAGATTTCCCCCCGGGTTGAGCGCTAAGGTCTGTGCGCCTATTTCTTTTGCCATGACTCTGGCCAGTTTGTCACTTACCAACTCTTCAAAGTATATATGCCTAATTCCGTATTTTCGCGAGATTTTTACCAGTTCGGCCAACTTTCTGGGGGTCGGTTCAGAATCCGGGTTTATCCCGTAAAGAGGGATCTGCTCCAGACCATAACGTTTGGCGAGGTAGGCAAAGGCCGCGTGTCCCCCAAATACAAACGTGCGTAGTCGGCAGTGTTCCAATTCTGTTTTGTATTTGGCATCCAATGCGCTCAGTTTTTTATTATATGCAATAGCGTTTTTGGCGTAGTACGAAGCCCCGGGAGGGTCCTTGGAGGAAAATACCCGGGCTATTCTATTTACGATTTTCATATCATTTTCAACGTCCAGCCACAGGTGTGGATCAAGATGACCGTGAGAATTATAATGTTCATGTTCTGTCTCATGCTTCTTGCCGTGCTCATGATAGGATTGGGTTTTGTTGTTGATGAGCCTGACCTCTTTACTGGCATCCAGCACTATCAACTGTTTCCCTGCGGCTCCCTTCAGAATATCATGAACGTACGGCTCCATCCCCGCGCCCACATAAATAAAAACATCGGCTCGTCCGACCTTCAACACATCGCTGGGAGAAGGTTCCCATGAATGGGCCTCCACGCCCGGGGGGAGTAAAAGCTCTGCCTGCACCCTCTCGCCACCTACTGCTCCGGCAAACTCCTGAAAGGGGAAGATGCTGGTAATTACTTGTAGTTTATTTTCAGCACCGACAGAATAGGGAAAAATCGATTGGAACAAAAAGATAACAAGCGCGCAACAGATGAATTTAAGTGTATTGGTAATCATTTTTTCTTTTGTACCTGTTTCCGTGGGCTAGGGCGTGAACCAAAGAGGTCAATCTTCATCGAAAAGCTATTACTCACCGCAGAGGCGCAGAGAGAATCTTATTTTTGTCCAATCGGAAGACGATTGGGCAAAACCACTCAGGCCTATGGCCACAAATCGCTCCCCAGACGTATTAACGGTTAGAGCTTGGCGCCACCTTGCCCCGGAGGGGCTGGAGACCTTTTTGTTTGTCGTCTCCCGACAAACAAAAAATCTTTCCTCTGCGTACTCTGCGCCTCTGCGGTGAACCATTTTACTTCATTTCAATCACTCCTGTGAACTGTTACCTTATTTTCGCTATTATGTTGCTTAATCTATCATCTTTTTCAAGTAGATGAATTGATCAGAATCTGCATGCTGGTCTTCCATTGTTCGCCAGGCTCCAGATCAATAGGCCAGAACGGCATAACAGATATAGCCTGGAGGACTTTTTCAAAACCCTCTTCTGATTGATAGACGGTATGAACAGGATAGACCCTGAGAGAGGTGGGAGAGGAAAACCGCATGGTGAGGCCTATGCCCTCCTGGCCGGCCTTAAAGGCAACCGAGACTACTTCTTTGTGAGTGGAAGGAGCTTCAAAGGATGCGGGATGGTCATTGATTTCAAAAGAACCTTCCCCTGTCACCATAATATGAGGGAACCAGTTCCATTCGATACCAAAGGCACAGGAAGCAGCGCTTTTACCTGTGTTTTTTAGTTCATGTTCAATGGCCAGCTTCCCTTCTTCAGAAAAGATCACGTTTTTTCGCAGACA
>JAUWMN010000158.1 GCA_030613165.1 Desulfobacterales bacterium | reverse complement strand
ATCCGCGTCGGACAACCCTCCTATCTTCCCCACATTGCCGGCATGTTCATGGATGTCACCAAATGCAATAAGTTTCACGGCCATTTCCCTTATTTTTTTAGTATTAATAGTTCACCGCAAAGGGCGCAAAGGTTATGATTTTGTTATCGCCCGTTGTGCTTCTTCAACAAACTTTTTAACCTTGCCACAATCCTTCTTAAACCGGAGCGGCTTTCCGTTCCCATCAGTTTCGTTAGTATTAGTGCAGCTATCAACCCCAAAAGGCCTCACCGCCTTGATCCCATTATACACATTTTCCGGCGACATGCCGCCCGCGAGAAAAACAGGTATGGAGCTTGCCTGTACCAGTTCTTGTGCCGTATTCCAGTCGCACGTCTTGCCGGTAATCCCGATAAATCCTTCCACAGGCTCTTTGCCCAACCAGGTGTCGGTGAGAAAGTAATCGCTTACAGGTTCAAAGTCTTTGGCGATTTCAATAGTCGGCACACCATTCGGCTTCCCGGAAATGCCGATAGGGATGGAACGCATGATATTGATGTGCGGGAATTTCTCCTTTATCGAGCGTTGGAGGTCTATCAGATCGTTGTATGGGATCGCTTTCCCATCTTCGTTGGTCAGTGTCTCGCAGAAATGGATGATATGGGGGTTATAGTATTCAAGGACCTTGAAAACAGCGTCCGGCGTGTTAAAAAGGGGGATCAGGCTGCTTTTTGCCGCTGTTCCTTTTGTGAGACGCACGGTCTCTTTTATGGACGGGACCTTCCAGTTTTCCTCATTCAGGATAACACTCCCCAGATGATCGACCCCGAGTTCAATCATCTTTTCCGCTTCGTGCGGATCCTGAATCTCGTAAATTTGTACAGCGATTTTTGTCATTTCCTTTCCCGCATGTCTCCGGTGGAGAAAATTCATCAGCCACTTATTTATCTTTAGAATCTATGCTGGTGAAATTTAAAGAAAAATATCATAACATTACATGATTGGTCAAGGATATTCAGACTTTTTACGAATTCATCATTCCGCTTGAAAGAAAAATTCCACATTCACTGGAACAAAACTCTCATTTGCGGTATACAAGTTTTGCGAATACACCCTGCTTGAAAGGAAACAACCATGGGGAAAATAGAGCCTGTTATTGATACGCACGCCCACTTAGACGAATTGGAAGATCCGGAAGAAGCAATCGCGGAAGCAAAGGATGCAGGGGTTTCTGCTATTGTTGCCGTGGGCCAATCGATGGAATCGAACAAAAAGACCCTGGCGATCGCCCGCCGCCATGGCGGTTATCTCTTCCCGGCAATCGGGTATCACCCCTGGCTGATTAAAGATGAGGATGTTGAAGAGACTCTTGCCGCGCTTGACCGTGACCTTAAGGATTGCGTGGCCCTTGGCGAGATCGGGCTTGATTATAAGGCAAAGGTGAAAAAGAAGGTGCAAAAGAGGGTCTTTCAACAGCTTCTTGAATTAGCAGTGAAGCACGACAAGCCGGTCATCATTCATTCCCGTTATTCTCACCAGACCACTTATAATATGGTCAAAGAAAGCGGTCTCAAGAAAGCGGTCTTTCACTGGTACAGCGGCCCGTTGGATGTCCTTGATTCTATTGCGTCTGCCGGATATTACGTGTCGGCAACCCCCGCTCTTTTATACAATCCCTATCACGGCAAGGCAATGGCTACTGCCCCGCTTTCCATTATCCTCATTGAGACAGACACGCCGGTGACATACCAGGAACTTAGAGCACGACCCAAGCATGTGAGGATTACTTTGCGGGAACTTGCGCGCGTAAAGGGGATGAGTCAAGAGGAGGTGGCGCGGCAGACGACGGTGAATGCGCGGCGATTGTATGGGATAGTATAGGCATTTCAAATTTGGACACATATTAACACAACTATCCGTTGCGAGTTACGGGTCGCGCGTTGCGGGTTAAAAAAAGAAAGGCGCCTAAATTAAGCACTACAATACACAACGTCATTTGACACATGAGGAGAATAAGAGGGACAATACGTAACCCGTAACCCGTAACCCGCAACTCGCAACCCGTAACTGTGTGTATCTGTGAGAACCTATGTCCCAATTTAAATCATGTATTTCTTAAACTCCCCCGGCGGCGTACTGATGACGGTCACCGATTCCACATTTCCATTTTTCGTTACATTTACCATTGTCTCTCGTCCCGCCGGCGCTTTACTGTAACCGGCGCAAAGGGCCGCTCCTGTCAAAATGGTTTCTGCTTCGGCTCCTTGCGGAATCAGGGCAACAGGTCCTGGAAAACCGGCAACTTTGAGAAGAATATCTCCCTGTTGATGGGACAGGTTTTTAATTTTTTGATTATCCTTCTGGGTTCGTCCAACAATGATCTTGCTTGTCGAGCTTAGCCGAAAATGACGACCCATTTTTAATAGCTCAAAATCCCTTTCAATATATTTTTCCTGATGTGCAAAAAGGTCCTTTAACCGTCGAGAAAATGCCACGTCCGTTAAGAGACAACCACCCGCGGGAGCGGGATAGTCAGTGATTCCGAGTTCTTTTGCAAGCGCCATCTGCGGTTTTCGGGATCGCCCGGAAAAAGAAAGGAGCGCTTCACGATTAACCCATCCCTTTTCTTCAGGTATTGTAATCGGTAGAAGCTTGGCGCTCAATGGCCTCAGCACGTAACCAACAAGACCGGCGGCCTTTTCTACACATCTAAGCGAAGGTTTTGTCTGAGACATAGGACGCTGGCCAACGACCTCGCCGGTGAAGATGAAGTTAAACCCCCTTTCCGCCATTACCTCTCCGGCAATTTTCAACATCAGTGCATGGCAATCAAGGCACGGATTCATATGCTTTCCATATCCGAACCTTGGTTTCTTGAGCATTTCCAGATAGAGGCCGGTGATATTTTTTACTGTTATAGGAATGTCGATTACAAAAGCAGCCTTTTTCGCTTTTGACGCGGAGAAAAAGGGGGTTTCAAAGCTGACCCACTCAACCTCAATCCCTTCTTGTTTTAAGACCAGCGCGGAGAGTATGCTGTCTAACCCGCCGGAGGAAAGGCCCAGTGCTTTAATTTTATGAGGCTTGTTTGTCATGATAACACAAGAATCGGTATAACAGTTCACCGGAAAGACGCAAAGAGCGCAAAGTTTCAAAAACTTGGGCTAATAAGACAGAGCGCTCTGAATGCTTGTTTTGCTTGTAGATTTAATGTTATTCTTTTATAAGTTTAAAATCCTGACAATCTGCGTTCATCTGCGTCCAAAATAGATTCTATACTATCAAATTCTGTGTACTTCTGTGGCTGAATAAAAGGATAAAGAATGACAGAAAATAAACGTATACAAGAAATCTTGCGTATCTTAAAAGCAACCTATCCCGATGTCAAGACCTCCCTTAGACACCGGAACCCTGTGCAGCTTCTTATCGCCACGATTCTATCGGCGCAGTGCACGGACGAGCGGGTGAATAAGGTCACAAAAAAACTCTTCAAGCAACTCAAGACCGCGCAAGACTTTGTAGAAACCCCGCTGGCGGAGTTGGAGGAGTTGATCCGTCCTACAGGTTTTTTCAAAAACAAGGCAAAAAGTGTCAAGGGGTGCTGTAAGGCTATTGTCGAAAATCATGGGGGAAAGGCGCCGGGAACACTGGAAGAGCTGGTAAGGCTGCCGGGCGTGGGGAGAAAGACGGCAAACGTTGTTCTTGGAAGCGCCTTTGGGGTTCCTGGTGTTGTGGTCGACACGCATGTAAAACGGCTGAGCCAACGCCTGGGACTGACCGAGAACACCGATCCGGTAAAGATCGAGATGGATCTGATGAAAATTATCCCTCAGGAGTTATGGAGCGAGTTTTCACTCCAATTGATTTTTCATGGACGTAAGATTTGTAAAGCGAGAAAACCGGAATGCCCTCTCTGCCCACTCAACAAGGTGTGCCCGTATCCAACTCAATAACCCACTTTTATTGGGACTCGTAAGCCTGATCTTCAAATCGAGTATAGGAATCAAGAAAGGTAAGTTTTACCACGCCGGTGGGGCCGTTTCTCTGTTTTGCCACGATGATTTCCGCGGTTTTATCGTCCGCGGCATCCTCTGATTTATTGTAGACCGAATCCCGATAGATAAAGGCTATCACATCGGCATCCTGTTCGAGTGCCCCTGATTCACGGAGATCCGAGAGCATGGGACGTTTGTTGTGACGTTCTTCCACCTTGCGGTTGAGCTGTGAAAGAGCGACTACCGGGATGTTGAGCTCTTTTGCAAGAGCTTTGAGGGACCGAGAAATTTCGGAAATCTCGAGTTCACGCCGCTCAGCAGACGACCGGCCCTTCATCAGTTGAAGATAGTCGATGATAACGAGCCCTAAGTCTTTATCCATTTTCAGTCTGCGGGCCTTTGCCCGGATCTCAAGGACTGATATCGACGGTGTATCATCGATATATATGGGGGCCTCTGATAGCAGCCCGGCAGCCCGGGTCAGCTTACCCCAATCTTCCTTGTTGAGGAAACCGGTCCGCAAGCGAAACGAATCGACCCTGGCCATTGAACAAAGAAGACGTATGGAGAGCTGCTCTTTAGACATTTCCAGGGAAAAGATCGCAACGGGCGTTCCATTATCCACAGAGGTGTTTTGGGCGATATTCAATGCGAGCGCTGTCTTACCCATGCTCGGACGTGCTGCAATAATAATCAAGTCAGAGGGTTGTAGTCCGGAGGTCAATACATTAAGACCGTTAAATCCGGTCGGTACCCCGGTGATAAGCTCCTTGTGTTCAGAGCGTTCTTCAAGTGTCTTGAAGCTTTCCGTGATAATATCGCTGAGCGGATAGAATGAAGGGGCTATCTTCTTTTCGGAAATCTTAAAGATGGAATTTTCGGCAAAATCGAGAACTTCATCCACATCCCCGCTATCTTCATAACAACGGGCGGAAATGTTTGCGGTGGTTGATATAAGACTGCGCAGGATCGCTTTTTCT
>JAUWMN010000052.1 GCA_030613165.1 Desulfobacterales bacterium | reverse complement strand
TTGTCGCGATGCTCGGCCCGTTTATCGACACCATTGTTGTATGTACCATCACTGCGCTTGTCATCATATGTACCGGCGCGTATGAGACCGTAAGTGTCCAGGGAAAACTTACGAGCGCGGCTTTTGACATGGGAATCCCCGGCTCCGGCAAGGTGGTCTCCTTGGCTGTTATCCTTTTCGCTTTTTCCACCCTTGTCTCATGGTCCTACTACGGAGACCGGGCTGTTGATTATCTTTTCGGCAAAAAAGCGGTGACACCCTATCGCTGGATTTACGTCGGCTTTATCGTCCTCGGTTCTGTGATTCATCTAAGTGTGGTAATCGATTTTTGCGATGCCATGAACGGGCTTATGGCCATTCCCAACCTAATAGCCTTGATCACGCTGACACCGCTTCTTGTCTCATTGACCCGTGACTATATGAAGCGAATCAAAGCCGACCTTCCTGAAAGACCTCAATAAATGCACTGACTACATATGGGTCGAACTGAGAACCTGAACAATTCTTAATTTCATCGAAGGCGACCACTTTGTCCAGCCCTTTTCGATACGGTCGATTACTGGTCATGGCATCGTAGGTGTCCGCAACAGCCATGATTCGCGCTCCCAGGGGGATTGCCTCTCCGGCGATCCCATCCGGATAGCCGTTGCCTTCAAATCGCTCGTGATGGTGATAGATTACCTTTGTTATGTCCTCCAGAAACGGTATATCCCTGATGATCTCAGCGCCTTTGGCGGGATGCTTCTTGATCTCGGCAAATTCTTCATTAGTCAATCCCCTGGGTTTATTTAGAATCGTCTCGGGGATTCCGATTTTCCCGACATCATGAAGGACGCAAGCCCTACGTAGTTTATGCAATTCATCCTGTGAGAAATTCAGTTTCTCAGCGATAGTCAGAGAATACTTGGTCACGCGTTCTGAGTGCCCGAAGGTATAGTGATCTTTGACATCAATAGCTTTTGTCAGGGCTTTTATGGTGAGTATATATGAATGACTGAGTTGGTCATAGGAAGCGCTCAACTCTGTGTAAAGGCGTGCGTTCTCGATCGCCACAGCGATCTGACCAGCGATGGTGTTGACAAAATCAAGGTCTTCTTTATTGAAAAGCTTGTGTTCTTTTGCAGCTCCAAAGTTTATTGCACCGAGCACCTCATCTTTAACCAGCAAAGGCACACTCATGTTTGAATCATAATTGGGTCGCTGTTGATTTTCAGCATTCAAGAATCTTCCATCTTTCCATAAGTCATCCACAAGAAGCGGTTTTTTTGTTTTAATTACATAATTGGAGATCCGATCTTGATATATATCGTTCTTTATACCCAATATCTTTTCCTTATTTGGCCCTACCGCTGCTTTCACTATCGTATGATCAGATTCTTCGATCAATAGAAGAGAACCGATATCGGCGCCAACAATAAGCTTTAATTCCTCCAACATCTTATTGAGAAGTTCGGGAAGATCAAAGGTAGTTCTCATCTCTTTGCTTAGTTGGTTAATAAGAATCAGGCGATGGGCTATTTCTTTGTATTTTAGTGTTCTTTTTTCAACCTCTTGCTCAAGGGAAGTTATAAATTGTTGATTTTCCCTTTTCAGTTTCCACATAGACACCAGGTGCTGGGCAATCTGCAACAACTCATCATTTCCAAAGGGTTTATTGAGCAAAATCCACTGATCTTTAGAGCTAAATGCTTTGTTTATCTCTGATACGCCGTGGTCGCTATGGCCTGTGACTACCGCACAATGAAGATCAGGATCAATCTCAAGCACCCTTTGGATCGTCTCAAGGCCATCCATGCCGCCTGGCATTTTCATATCGAAAAGTCCGACAGCAAACTGCCGATCTTTATCCCTTTCCTCCAGAACCAGTTCAATGGCTTCCTCACCACTCTGCGCCACCGATATCTCATAATATTCGTTTTCAATCTGATCACGTAATGGATAAGTTTCTGTTGTATGCCGCGCATTTCTTTTAAGAGACCCTTTTTTGACATCTCCCCCAGATGATGGGTGTTTTTTGCCTAAGATGGTTTGGTATAACTTGAGCAAAGCAATATCGTCATCTACACACAGGATCCTATTGTTTGCCAAGAAATTCGTATTCATATTTAGCCCATTACACACAGGATGCGGCTTTCAACAATCCCCCGGCAACAAGCTGGGGGAGGGTATAACTTAAACAGAAAGGTACATTTCGGACTCTTTACGAAGTCACCAATACCTCTTTGACCTTTTGTGACAGGGCCTCTATATTAAAGGGTTTCTGAAGAAAGTCATTCGCCCCGCGTGCAATAATATCGTCTGACTTTTTGTCTATACTATACCCGCTTGAAAGGATAACGTTAACGTTTGATTTGATCCCTTTCAACACATCATAGGCCTCTCCACCCCCCATCCCCGGCATTATTATGTCAAGAATAACCAGATCAATTTCGTCCTTCTTATCACGATAAATATCCACGGCCTCTTTTCCACTTGATGCTTTGATTACTGTATATCCCAGGGATGCAAGCAATTCCGAACCAACATCTAAAACAATCTCCTCGTCATCGACCAGCAAAATTGTTCCTTTTCCTTTTATAATCTCATCCGTTGGTAATTTTTCTTCTTCCAGCGCCTTTTCGGCAATGGGAAAATAGATGTGGAAAACGCTTCCCTTACCTACTTCGCTTTCCACCTCTGTTGCGCCATGATGGTTTCTCACAATTCCATATACCGATGCCAACCCGAGGCCGGTCCCCCTTCCCATCTCCTTTGTTGTAAAGAAGGGCTCAAAAACCCTTGCCCGCGTCTCCTGGTCCATGCCGATGCCGGTATCACGAACAGATATTCGAACATACCGCCCCGGTTGTATCTCATAAACCTCGGCATCGTCTGAGTCGATCATTACGGGATTCGTTCCAATGAATAAGTCCCCACCTGCCGGCATGGCCTGCCACGCATTTACATACAAATTCAACAGGACCTGTTCAACCTGATATTGATCACCCTCAATAATTATAAGTTCCTCACTCAGGTTAGTGTGGGTAACAATCTCCTTTTTGGTCTTCCTAAACATCTCGACACTTTTTGTTACTAATTTATTAAGCTCTATGGGGCGGACCTGATATTTGCCCCCGCGGGCACACCCGAGGAGTTGATTAGTCAGTTGAGAAGCAGTTTTTATCTGTTCTTCTATCTTTTTTAACTTTTCAAAATGCGGATGCACCGAATCAATCTTAAGAAGCATAAAAGAAGTATACCCCTGGATACCCATCAACAGGTTATTGAAATCGTGAGCTATCCCTCCAGCCAGTGTGCCTATCGCCTCCATCTTTTGGGCCTCATGAAATTGAGCCTCCAGACGCTTCCGTTCGGTTATATCCTTCAAAGAATGGGTGTATCCTAATACCTCGCCTTTCTTGTCTTGTATCGGTGACGTGGAGCATATGAAAACGCCTTCCAAATTCGATTCTTCGATCTCCCGTGAATGGGGGAGCTGGTCACGCGTAGTCCTCTGCAGCGGACATCCTGCGATAGGATGCTCACTGTTATGTACCACTTTGTGACATTTCCTCCCCAATATCTCCTCCTTAGAAACGCCAAGCGCATCGGCGGCAGCCTTATTAAGCCTAACAACGTGGTGCTCCTTATCCAAAAGCATCACCAGGTCTGTTATCGCATCAAAGGTTAGCTCCCAATCCTCCTTTGCCTTGATAAGTATCCCCTCCATCATTTTGCGGTCGGTAATGTCATGAGCAATCCCCTGGGTGCCGATGAACCTCTTTTGTTTACTCTTAATATCATGGTCGGGGACGTCGTATAATCCTCTCGCTTTAACCAACACGGACATATTCCGCACGTCGTAGATTCGGGGCTCATTCGCCATTTTCGGCACAAGACGCAGTTCTATCCCCTTTGGCTCACGCCCTCTTATTCTCCTCTCATTAAAGGTATTTTTCGCCTTTTCCGCATCGTCCGGGTGCACAATTTCAAGAAAGCTCTTCCCAATAAGTTCCTCACTATTATATCCGAGCTTTTCTACAGCAAAGTTCACAAAAAGGAATCTCCCCTCGGAATCCAGGTGGTATATTACATCAGGAACCGTATTAACTATGGTCCTATACCGTTCTTCCGATTCATGAAGTGTCCTTTCCAAAAGCTTCCTCTCGGTTATATCTTCAATGAGGACAAGGCATGCCGTGACCTTTTGGCTGATCTTATCAACAAGATTAGACAATTTCAGATCGAGTACATGTTTGCCGTGCGTAACTGTAATCCGCTGGTCCTTTGTGTCCTTCCTTTTAAATAACTTTGTTAAAAAATCTTCTATTTTATCTTTATCCTCATTTTCGAAACTTTCCGAAAAACAATAACCTATAAGGTCTACTATCGGTTTACCCAAAAAACGCTCGGCCATTGCGTTAATTTTAATGATCCGAAAATCCGTATCAAGAATCACAAGCCCTTCGCTCAACCTCTCGACAATCGTCTCTTTATAGTCCCGGGAAGCCAACAACTCTTTGACCACCCGCCGCGGCGCCAAACGATGCGCGGATTCAGTTGTTAAGGGCATAGAAAACGTTCCAGGCTCCTTGAGTTGTCTACATGCAGATAGCACATCAGCTCGAAATGAGTCCGGAGGCCCCTTAGGGATGAAAGCGTTTACCGGGAGACGGTGTAAAGCCTCAAGCTGTTCGGCAATCGTTCCGGTCACGATGACAATCACTATATCATCCATGCCGGGCATCTCACGCACATGCCGAATAAGCTCCTCCCCGCTAATTTTAGGCATAATAAGATCGGTAAAAATTGCATCGGGAGCGTTTTTTCGAATTGCATCCAGTGCTTCTTTTCCGTCTCGCACATGTCGAACCGAAAACCCTTCGGTCACAAGAATATCTTCTATAAACGCCGCTGAAACACGATCGTCATCCACAAGTAGGATATTTTTAATTTTCATACGAAATCATGCCCTCTTTCTGTCACTTAAACACTATCAAAATGCCACACTCAAATAATATTCTTCCCTTCGACACCACATTGCTTATTATTTAGTGTTAATTGAGAATTTTCGTTACTGGCCCTTCCCCAGTCAAGGGGGAGAAAATGTAGAGTATTTCCGGATGGATATTGAGCCTCTTGCAGAAACAACTTCGTCACGAGATCGTGCGAAAAAGTTCTGCGCAAGGAAGAGGAGTCAAATCGCCGCAGGCATAGTCCCGCTAAAGCGGGATTGAGGACGATTTTACGACGATGACGCAGCGCAGGATTTTTGCAGCCGATCGCAGTAGATGGCTGTTTCTGCAAGAGGCTCGTTAAGCACTTTAAAAAACAAGGAGGAACCTATGAATGTAAAACGGTTACTTGTGGTTGCATCAGTTGCCATGACGCTCATATTTTTTGCAACAGGGAGCTGGGGGCAAAATTTGGTTCAACAGATAGGTGACAACGGGAGTATTAATTGGACAGAAGGCGTGATCCAGGCAACAGGTATAGGCACTCCTCCGGAAGAGTTCTACGGAAAGCCGCAAGCTCGTCCTATGGCGCTACGGGCCGCGCAGCTGGTTGCTTACAGAAAGCTTCTTGAGGTTACCAGGGGGGTGCGTGTTGACTCTCAGACACTTGTAGAAGATTATACGGTCAAAAGCGATGTTGTTAGAACGCAAGTCGAGGGTATGGTAAAGGGCGCACAAATAGTCAAAAAAGAATACCTCTCTGATGGTTCGGTAGAGGTAACGTTGCAAGTGAGCCTGCACGCAGGATTTGCCCAATTAATTCTTCCGTCTGAGATACAGCATGTTGAGAAGTTACGCCCAATCTCGGGAACCCCGTATGCGCTGGGTTCAGGTGGAAGGGCATATACAGGATTGATAATAGATGCCCAAGGCTTAGGAGCACGGCCTGCTATGTCTCCTAAGATTGTGGATGAAAACGGCAAAGAGGTTTACGGGTCCGCGTATGTTAGCCGTGAGTTTGCCGTACAGCAGGGGATGAGCGGATATGCAAGAGATCTCGCTGCCGCACAAGCAAATCCTCGTGTAACCAATGATCCCTTGATAGTTAAGGGATTGAGAACTCAGGGGCCGGGCAAATGCGATATCGTTATCAGCAATGCTGATGCGGCAAAAATTTTAAGCAGCTCGGAAAACTTATCATTTTTACAAAAATGTCGTGTCATGGTTGTGTTGGACTGATAGGAATTGACGATTGAAGATTGAGAATTGAAGAAGAATCTTTTTAAATAATCAATCGACAATCGACAATCGAAAATAGTCAATCGACAATAATCAATCGTCAATCAAAAAAGGAGGCCCTATGAAGATCGAGAAAAGATTGGCAACCATTGGTTTGGTGGGTTTTATGCTCCTGTTTGTTTTTTATGCGTGCCGGCCTGCGGTGAGAGCGCCGGAAGCAGAGCTTGATACCCCTGAACACCATGTTATGAATGGGATGAAACTCCTAAAAAAGGGAAAAATCGATGACGCGTTCAGAGATTTTAACTTAGCCAAAGAACTTGACCCAAAGTTTTCAGGCGCCTACGTCGGACTGGGATTGGTCTGGGGACATAGGGAAGATTTTAAAAAGGCTATGAAGAATATGAAGCGGGCTAAAAAGTATGCCGATACTAAAGCAGAAGAAGCAAATGCGCACATCGGGTCCATGAGACTGTATACACTGGGCAAGAATAAGATCGATGAGGATTGGCTGGAAGAGACCGAAGATGCCTTTGAGGATGCAATCGATTTGATGCCTGACACCTCAGCAGCCTATTTCTATATGGGTGTTGCCTATAAGGAAGCGTATGAATTCAACAAGGCGAGCCAAAACTTTGCAAAAGTACTGGACCTCGATGATGAGTATGTAGCCGATGCTGATGCTGAATATAGAGTGGTACAAAAAATTCAACGTGCTATGCCCGGCACAACCGTTGGCAAAAAGATCGCGCTGGTAAAAGAGGTTACCCGTGGGGATGTCGCTGCGTTATTCATACAGGAACTTAAGCTTGACACACTTTACGAGAAGAGGACCGTGAAAGTATTTGATACTCGTTATAAAGACCCGGTAAAACAGTTTGAGACGGAAATGATTGAAAAGGTTCCCCCTGCCACGGATATTGCCGATTATGTACTTAAGACCGATGTGGACGTTGTAATCAGAATCGGAGTTCGTGGACTTGAACCATTTGCGGACCATACATTTCAACCGTATAAGACAATAACGAGGGCTGAATACGCCGTGATGATTGAAGATATTCTTATAAAGGTGACAGGTGATCAAAAATTGGCCACAAAGTTTATAGGATCGATCTCTCCCTTTCCGGATCTGAGGAGTGATCTCCACTACTTTAATGCGGTAATGGTCTGCACGACTCGCGGCATTTTGCAGGCTGATGTTGCCACGGGAGAATTTAATTCTTTGGGGACAATCTCGGGAGCTGATGCGCTGTTGGCCATCAGAACCCTGAAGTCACAAATCGAAATGTAAGAAGCGAAGAGCGTGGAGCAAAGAGCGTAGAGCAAAGAGCGAAGAGATAAGAATTCCATTTTTTTGATTTTACTCTATGCTCTCAACTCTTCGCTCTACGCTCCACGCTCTTCGCTCAAAAAAAGGAAGGATGGATAAGCAATGACTCGATTCAAAGTTAAGCGATTTGTGCATCTTGCTGGTATTCTCTTTTTGTTCGCTACTGTTGTGATGCCTGGTATGGGTGAGGCGCAGGACGCACAGCCCACAAGATCTATTGAGGTCATCGGTTCCGGTACCATCTTTGGGGATGATGTGGCTATGGCCAGAGATGTTGCCATCAATGATGCACTGCGTACAGCAGTAGAACAGGCAGTGGGTATCGTTTTGTCGTCGGAATCGGTCGTTGAGAACTTTCAGCTTTTGAGCGATCGTGTTTATACACAGTCCCAGGGATTTGTTCAGAATTATAAGGTCCTTGCCGAGTCGCAGTCAAAAAAATCTTATCGTGTTGTTGTTCGGGCTACGGTTTCTGTGGGTGTGCTTCGCGACGAACTTCAGGGCCTAGGGGTCTTGATGGCACAAAAGGGGATGCCGCGGGTTATGTTCTTTTTAGCAGAGCAAAATATAGGACAACCTCAACTTCAGTTCTGGTGGGGCGGCGGCGCCTCCCTGTCTGCTGACCTTGCGGTGGCAGAAAATACAATAGCGGAAGAAAT
>JAUWMN010000081.1 GCA_030613165.1 Desulfobacterales bacterium | reverse complement strand
CAGCCGCAAAAATATAGGGGGTCAGCTCCTCAAAACACTCCTCAAGGGAATCAAATCCGGATTTAGATCCAAATACTGAAAACCAGGGAGTCCAGATATGGGCAGGGACTACAAAGGCATCTTCAGAGACCTCAAGGACTGTCTCTAAGAGGTCTTTAGAATCAAGGCCCAAAATAGGTCTCCCGTCGGAACGGATATTTCCGATGCGCGCAAGGCGGGTGTTGATCTTTTCCGCTATCGAAAGATCCGGGGCATGAAGAAGGTTGTGCACCTTGCGGACCTTGCCGTTCTTTTTATAGATGCTGCTGATCTCAACATTGAGCAAAAAACGGACCGGCGCCCTGCATTTAGCAGGAACCTCTTTTGAAACAGCGTCCGCGAGTTCATCCTTTAGCTTAAAAAGCCCTGGTTCCGCCGGTTCCAATTTGCTCTGAATATCGGAAAACCACTGGGGGTGGGTAAAATCTCCGGTTGCAACAACCGTGATCCCTTTGAGCTGCGCCCAAAGATACAAATGTTCCAGGTCAAGATTCCTGGCCGTGGCACGCGAATAACAAGAATGTATATGAAGATCAGCAATAAATTTCATGATTATATGTATCCTGTTTTTATGACCCAGTACGACTTTCGGCTTCTATTTGTCCCTCTCATCTTGTATAATAAAAAATAAATCCTTTTACAAAAACAATGTTTCAATGACTTTGTCAATGGATAAGAACAGGAGGCGCTGTTGTGAAACTATCCGATGATGTAAAAGATACTATGCAAGTATGCAAAACCGGATTTGAAACTCGCACCCAATTCCGTGAGCAACTTCCAAAGATTGTCGAAAATATCGTGGATAGCTGTTATGATGAGGAATGTTTTGAGCACATTGATTCTCAATTGATCCCTTCTCGGGAGTCGGTCATAGAAATAGTTACGCGAGTCAGGGAGATCCTTTTCCCCGGCTACTTTACCAAAAAGAATGTGGATCCGGTTAATCTGAGGTACCAGATGGGCCAGTCTGTTGATCTCCTGTTTGAACTCCTTTCAGAACAGATTACCCACAGCATGCGGCACGAGTGCCTTCGCTATAAACAACCGTGTATCCAATGTGTTGAGCGGGGCTATGAAGAGACGCTTACATTATTAGGATCGATCCCCACCATGCGTAAGGTGTTGGCCACTGACGTGCGTGCGGCATACGAGGGAGATCCAGCGGCAAAAAGCTACGACGAGATTGTTTTCAGCTATCCGGGCATCTTTGCCATAACTGTCTACCGTGTTGCCCACCAATTATTTGAGCAGGGCATCCCCCTCCTTCCCCGAATTATGACCGAATATGCCCACAGCATTACAGGGATCGATATCCATCCAGGGGCCCGGATCGGAGAAAGTTTTTTCATTGATCACGGCACAGGGGTAGTCATAGGCGAGACAGCGGTTATCGGCAAAAATGTACGACTTTATCAGGGCGTTACCCTGGGAGCTTTATCGCTTCCAAAGGACGCCGGAGAACTACTCAGAGGGAAGAGGCGTCACCCCACTATCGAAGACGAAGTAATTATTTACGCAGGAGCCACTATCCTGGGGGAAAAAGTCGTCATCGGAGCGCGCTCTGTAATAGGGGGCAATGTCTGGATCACGGAACCGGCGCCACCGGATACCAAGGTAATTTTGGAAACTCCACGGTTAATTTACAAGTAGTGAAGAGGGGGAAGTATGATGAGAATCTTTTCCGACATCAACACAACGGTCGGCTCCACCCCTTTGGTCAGGTTAAACAAGGTAACCAAAGGCTTTGAGGCCGAAATAATTGCCAAAATAGAGTTCTTTAATCCTCTTGGAAGCGGCAAGGATCGCATAGGTGTCTCCATGATCGAGGCAGCGGAACGTGAGGGACGGATTAGCTCAAAAACCCTGATTGTAGAGCCTACGAGCGGGAATACCGGCATATCCTTGGCCTTTGTCTGTGCAGCCAGGGGGTATCGTCTTTGTCTGACCATGCCCGACACCATGAGTATTGAGCGAAGAAAACTCTTAACACATCTGGGAGCCGAACTGGTCCTGACCCCCGGTAGTGAGGGGATGAAGGGGGCCATTGCCGAGGCAGAAGAAATCGTGGCAGGCACAAAAGGTGCCTATATGCCCGACCAGTTCAAAAATACGGCAAATCCGGAGATACACCGAAAGACCACGGCAGAAGAGATTTGGCGTGATACCGACGGCAAAGCGGACATCCTGGTGTCGGGCGTTGGAACAGGCGGAACTATTACCGGGGTGGCCGAGGTGATAAAGGCCCTCAAACCGTCTTTTCAGGCAATTGCGGTGGAACCCTCGGCATCTCCGGTCCTTTCCGGGGGCAAACCCGGACCCCATAAGATACAAGGGATCGGCGCAGGTTTTATACCGGATGTCTTGAATGTCAATATTATCGATGAAATTGTCACGGTAACCAATGAAGAGGCATTTGAGACAGCGCGGCGATTGGCAAAGGAAGAAGGTCTACTCTGCGGGATCTCTTCGGGAGCCGCGGTATGGGCTGCCATCAAGGTAGCAAAACAACAGGAAAATAGAGGGAAACAGATCGTAGTAGTGATTCCCAGCACCGGAGAGCGTTATATTAGCACTGATCTGTTTAGAGAATAGGTGTTATTTTCCCCCTACCCTCTTCACTTTCTTGGAAAAATGCTTAAAATATAGTAACTGTTCAGGTTCAAAGTTCCTGAGTAGTTACGATATTTATCATATTCTATTGAGTATTTATGGATGAACACCAGGTAGGAGAATCAGACTATGTGGGAATATACGGAAAAGGTTATAGATCACTTCTTGCACCCGCGAAATGCTGGAGAGGTTGAAGAGCCTGACGGCATAGGCGAAGAAGGATCATTGGCCTGCGGTGATGCCTTAACACTTACCTTTAAACTGGATTACGAGAAACGGATTAAGGATGCTAAGTTTCAGACGTTCGGCTGCGCGAGCGCTATTGCTTCTTCATCCGCGTTGACCGAAATAATAAAGGGGATGACTCTGGATGAAGCTGAAAAGGTCACTAATGACGATATTGCCCATTATCTTGGGGGGCTTCCGAAAGAAAAGATGCACTGTTCCGTCATGGGACGGAATGCCTTAGAAAAGGCGATTGCCTATTATCGTGGTGAAGCCGAAAAGAAGGTCGAAGGAGAGATAGTTTGCGAGTGCTTTGGCGTTACTGATTTGGAAATAGAACGCGCAATTCGTGAAAACAATCTGGCCACCGTCGAAGATGTGACCGATTATACCAAGGCAGGCGGAGGGTGTGAAAGCTGTCACGAGAAGATCGAAGAGATTATTGACAAGGTCCTCGGCAAGCCGCATGTTGTATCTCGAAAGCCGGCTCGATTGACCAACATTCAAAAAATCAAACTCATTGAGGAGACATTGGAACGTGAGATCAAACCCTCTTTAAAGCAGGACGGAGGAGATATCGAACTTATTGATGTTGTTGGAAACACAGTTATTGTAAAACTGCGCGGAACCTGTGCCACCTGTGTCGCCTCGCAGGTTACGCTGAAACATTATGTGGAATCTAAGTTGCGTGAACTGGTTACACCGGAGCTGGTGGTAGAGGAGGTGCGGCAATGAAAGTAATCTATACGGACAACAATGCTACCACACAGGTTGCGCCCGAGGTCGTGGAAGAGATGCTCCCTTACTTTCACGATCTCTACGGAAACCCATCCAGTATGCATAGTTTTGGCGGTCAGGTGATGCGTAAGTTAAAAGAGGCGCGCAAAAAAGTAGCCGATCTGATCGGGGCGACTCCGGATGAGATCCTCTTGACCAGTTGTGGCACGGAAAGCGACAATACCGCCATTCGGGCAGCCCTTGCATCCGATCCTGACAAGAAACAGATCATCACTACCCGCGTCGAACATCCTGCTGTGAAAAATCTATGTGAATATCTGAGCAAAAACGGATACCGCGTGACCTTCCTGCCGGTTGACCGGGAAGGACGATTGGATCCGGAACATTTGTACAAAAGCCTCTCCAATGACACCGCTATTGTGAGTATAATGTGGGCCAATAACGAGACCGGCGTAATCTTTCCCATAGAGGAGATCGTCCAGGTGGTAAAAGAAAGGGGCATTGTATTCCACACAGATGCTGTGCAGGCTGTTGGAAAAATCCCGATAGATGTACACAAGGTCCCCATAGACATGCTCTCTCTTTCAGGCCACAAGCTTCATGCGCCCAAAGGGGTCGGAGCCCTTTATGTCCGAAAGGGGACCAAATTTTCGCCTTTTCTGATCGGTGGGCATCAGGAAAGAGGGCGAAGAGCCGGGACCGAAAACGTTGCCTCCATCATCGGGCTCGGCAAGGCGTGCGAATTGGCCGCGGAACACATAAAAGAAGAAAATGAACGGGTCAAATATCTCAGGAACAAGCTTGAAACCGAGATTCTTAAACAAGTACCCAATGCCATGCTCAATGGAGAGCGTGAGCATCGGCTCCCAAATACAACCAGTATCAGCTTTGAGTACGTGGAAGGTGAAGCGATTCTCCTTATGATGAATGAATTCGGCATCTGCGCCTCCTCGGGTTCAGCCTGCACATCGGGTTCTTTGGAGCCATCGCATGTGCTGCGTGCCATGGGTGTGCCATTTACCGCGGCCCACGGTTCTATCCGGTTCAGCCTGAGTATCTACAATAACGAAGAAGAGATAGATTTTATTATCGAAAAACTCCCTCCCATTATTGAACGACTCAGGGAGCTTTCGCCTTATTGGGATCAATCAAAGACGGAGGCCAGATACCATGAGAAAGATTAAAACAATATTTTTCCTTTTAATTTGCATGACTTGGGCATTTGATTGTCATGGCCAACCTGAAACAGTTAAACACCAGGTAAAATATCAAAATATGATTATGACAAAGTGTTCTCGATGCCACGACCTCAAAAGGGTTGTCGCTTTGGAACGCGATGAGGAAACTTGGCGGAAAATAGTTACTGCCATGTCCAAGGAAAAGGGTAGCGACATAAGTAAGGATGAAATAGATGTCATGGTTCGTTACCACATTCAAAAGCAGAAAAAAGACCGAGAATTGTTTGAAAAAAAGTGCTCAAATTGTCATAAAAGGATGAACATACGATCCCCCTTAGAAATAGAAAAAACGCCTGATGAATGGAGGGCAACGATCAGACGCATGATGGGTAAAACCAAGGAAGTAATGATCGATGAAAACATCGACACTTTAATACACTATCATATCAGAGCCCACAGCATGATAACATTAGAAAAATTGGAGGCCCAATCTACAATACTTGGCCTTGAACCCTCCGAACTCTTTGAAAAAAAATGTTCAGTATGCCATTCTTTGGAAAAAGCACTCCACGCTCTGAAAGATGACGAGTCATGGCAAAAGACTATTCAGGCCATGGCAAAAAAACATGGGAGCGCCATAACAGAAAGTGCTATTTCCGGACTGGTTAATTTTCATGTGGCAAGGCAGAAAAAGGAACAAGAGCTATTCTTAAGAGATTGCTCCCAATGCCATCCGGCGGATGTCGCCCTGGAAACGGGAAAAACAGATGAGCAATGGAGAGAAACGGCCAAGAAAATGATGGATAAGGCAGGAAGAAAGATAAGTGAGGAGGAACTCAATATACTTACACAATATCACGTTAGATACGAAAAAACAATGGATAGCCTTTCTATCAAGAAATGCACTCGCTGTCATGACCGAAAACGAATATTAACCACAACGGGAACTCCACAGACCTTGGAGCGGATCATCGTTAAAATGAGCGAAAAAGAAGGTGGCGACATAACCCCTGATGACGTAAGAAGTCTGGTGCACTATCACGCGGCAAAACAAAAAATCGAACAACAGATCTTCCTGAAAGACTGTTCAGAATGTCATGAGCCGGAAGAGACATTGAAAGAGAAAAAGTCGAAAGAGGAATGGAGACAAACCATCAGGCGTATGATGGCAAAAACAGATAAAATGATCACAGACGAAGAGCTTGACATATTGATAAATTATCACATCAGGAGAACAAGATCTGGCAAGTAGCTTCTCAAGACTAAAGCCTGGGTCAAGGGGTGTGCGGAAAGTTCCATATCAAAACAAACAACCGGTCATCAGGATTATGCACTCAACAATCTCGCACATCCCTCCCAGTGTATCACCGGTAACGCCATGGATCTTTTTTTTGTAATACCACAGGAGGATAGCCACACATAAAGCAAAGACCAAGTGCATAACAACCGCGATTTTCCAGTCAATCAGAAACGGCAGAATTGCCGGTATCAGTACAAAGCAGAGGGCACCCTTCCCTGCTTCCGTCATATGCTTTGCAAGCCCACCTTCAGCCCTGGCGTACGGCATCAGCGCTAATCCGATTACCAGTGAACAGCGTGCAAAGGCCGGGGCCAGGAGGAGAAATAACCACCTGTTTCCCTCCGGCATACATAGAATGCCTCCCCACTTGAACAGGATACAGAATAAAAGAGCAAGCACACCCATTGTACCGATCCGGGAATCCCTCATAATCAGCAATGATTCTTCGCGTGACCGGTGTGACAAAAGGCCGTCAGCAGTATCGGCAAGTCCGTCTAAATGGAGACCCCTGGTGATGAGAGCCAAAAAGAAGACATCGATCAGGGACCGAATTTCGGATCCGAACACAAAGGAGGCGGCATAGTCCACCCCGCAAAGGAGTCCTCCGATGATCAAGCCCACAATCGGAAAATAGAGGACCTTTCCGTTGTCCTCCCATCGGGCGGATGAACGGACCGGAAGGATTGTTAGAAATGCCAGTGCTGCAAGGAAATTCATCACGCGCTCCCTTCACTCACCCCTGCCTGTTCAAACGTGAGGACTTCATTACATACCCTTGCTGACGCCTCAATGATGTGCATTGCAAGGGCTCCTCCTGTCCCTTCTCCCAGACGGAGGCCAAGGTTTATAATCGGCTCTACCCCTATATGGGATAACATATGTTTATGCCCCTGCTCCCCTGAGGTGTGACCGGCAAAGATATATTCACCAACCAGCGGGTTCATGGTATGGGCTATCAGCGCCCCGGCCGTTGAGATAAGCCCATCGATCACGACCGGCCGCTTATGATA
>JAUWMN010000137.1 GCA_030613165.1 Desulfobacterales bacterium | reverse complement strand
GATCATACTCCTCATAAAAGGGATTTTCCAGATCATGGTAAAGCATCCAGGTGGTCAAAAAGGCTCCTCCCCGGCTCACAATATTGGTAATCCTCCCCTGTTTTTTAAGTAGCTCAATCGCGGCCCGTGTCACCCCAGAGTGAATCGTCATAAAATCGACCCCTTCCCGGGCTTGCATCTCAATGGCCTTAAAGAGCATATCCGGTGTCATGTGGACAATCCCGCCTTTATCGGCCACTGCCTCAACCGCCGCCTGATAAATAGGGACCGTCCCAAGAGGAATTCGCGTCTCTTTCAAGATGGCCTGTCTTATGGCCACCAGGTCTCCTCCAGTGCTCAAATCCATGACCGCGTCCGCCCCGGCCTCAACAGCAGCGCGTAATTTCTTAAGCTCCTCATCAATATCAATGTGATCTTTTGAGGTTCCGATATTGGCATTAACCTTTATAGTCAAGCCCTTACCAATACCTTTTGGTAGCAGGCGAGGATGATTCCGGTTGGCAGGTATGACCACAGTACCTTCAGCAATGCGAGCACAAAGAAGGTCCGGATCGACCCCTTCGGTCTCTGCCACATGTTTTATCTCTTTAGTAATAATCCCTTTTCGGGCCTGTTCCATTTGTGTCATGATTTCTCCATTCTAATTAACGCAATAATCTTATCTACCACATCCTCCGGTTTTTTTCCAAGGATTCGAATCATAGGTTCCTTTCCCATATCACCCCTGTCAAAAATTATATCAGGGACTATCTTCTCTCCGGCAAGGATACTGTCCGTACCCCATTCCAGAGTACTTCCCTCTCTGTCTTTAATTTCCTTCGGCTCTTTTGTACGGTCAAAAGAACGTACTATCCAACCTAATTTTTTGCACTGTACTATCAACTCTTCTGAAAAACGGATATTGACGGCAGACCGATACTCGGGGTGATATCGCATAACAGTAAGTATGATGGCTGCAATGTGCTGGGAAGCCCCAAAAGCCGGTCCCGCCATCGTGGCAATCTCATTATAAAGTCGTATGATTCGCCCTGGGAACGCGGCAACGTCCCGGGCTGTTTCCGCATAAGGGAGCGCATAGCCAAAATTCATCTGTACCTCAGGGATTAGAGGGGCCGCAGGCAAACCTTTTAACCGTTCTAATCCCTTTTTCAGAGATTCCAAGACATGATAGCGGTCATACTCCCTGGCAAAAAAGGCATAGTGATTTGTAGGACCATGCCCTTTTCCCAGGGGGAGTGCAAACCGGATTGCCGTATGAATGAATTTTTTTGCCATCCCCACCGCATCTTTTAATGAATACCCCTGCCCCACAAAGGTGGCAATGGCCGCTGAATAAGTACATCCGGTGCCATGGGTATTCGGGGTGTTAATTCGCTCTTTTTGAAACTCTAAAAAGTTTTCCCCGTCAAAAAGTATGTCAACAGCAGGGCCTTTACGGTGTCCCCCTTTGATAAGGACATTCTTGGCGCCCATGCCATGAATGATACGCGCGGCGTCTCTTGCGTCTTTATCGGTCTGTATCGACCTTCCGCAAAGGACCTCAGCTTCCGGAATGTTAGGGGTAATCAGGTAGGCCAGTGGAACAATGTCTCTTGCCAAAGCATCCTGTGCCTCAGCGACCAAAAGGGTATCGCCCCCTTTTGACACCATGACCGGGTCCACCACTACCTTTTCGATCTTATATCTCCTTAATTTTTCAGCGACTACCTTGATTGTGGACCGGTCAAAAAGCATCCCGGTCTTTACCGCATCAGCGCCGATGTCTGATAAAACGGAATCGAGCTGTTGAACAATGAATTCCGGTGGAACAGGGTGTATTGCCTGGACTCCCATGCTGTTTTGTGCTGTAAGGGCAGTGATTACACTCATGCCGTAACCACCCAAAACGGTTATTGTCTTAATATCCGCCTGTATACCAGCCCCCCCTCCGGAGTCTGATCCCGCTATGGTCAAAATTCGTTTCATATGCCTCCTGTTAAAGGTTCACGGTTCACGGTTCAAGGTTCAAGGTTAAACTGAACCGTGAACCTGCAACAACCCGAGTAATTACAAAAAAACATTACCAACCGACCTGCATAGTGTCAATGAAAATACAGCGTTACTTGACTTAGTATACTTTTTTAACGTATATTTTGATAGATAGGAGGCTATTCGAGAATTATGTCCGTAACGAAAAAGTGTGAGAACGAGACAAAATTTTCGCAAATTTGAGGAGAATAGCAGGCCTATTTGACGAAAACTTGCGGAAATTTGGGCCGTTTCTCACGCTTTTGCAGTAGGATCAGAATTCTCGGACAGCCTCCTATGCAAATCATTTTATTAATGATCTTGCAAATAACCCTTAATAAGTTTATCTTGACTTATGTTGAATTTGTTTGAATTAATAGGCCACCTGGGCGTCAAATGGATCAAGAGTCTGGGCCAAATAACGTTATTCTTTCTGAGCGCTGTGACGTGGGCGATCCGTCCTCCGTTTAGGGTGAGAAATATATTTAAACAGATGGAATTTGTAGGGGTCAATTCGCTTTTTGTGGTGCTTTTGACCGGTGCATTTACGGGAATGGTATTGGCCCTTCAAACCTATCACGGCTTTCGTCTTTTCAGCGCTGAAAGTCTGGTTGGCTCTACCGTTGCTCTCTCCATGACAAGAGAGCTGGGACCGGTATTGACCGCATTAATGATAACGGGTCGGGCAGGGTCTGCCATGGCTGCCGAGCTCGGCACCATGAGGGTAACGGAACAGATTGACGCTCTTTACACTATGGCCACGAATCCGATCCATTATCTGGTTGTTCCTCGTATAATCGCGGGAATTCTGATGACACCCGTTTTAACGATAGTTTCGGATTTTGTCGGAATTGTAGGGGGCTATTTTGTTGGTGTAGGACTTCTTGATATTAATTCCGGTATCTATATGAAAAAAATGCTTGATATTTTGGAGCTCGATGATATTTTTAATGGTTTGATCAAGGCGGCCTGTTTTGGCTTGATTCTCTCTCTCGTAGGATGTTATAAGGGATTTTATACCACGGGAGGAGCAGAAGGCGTAGGAAAAGCTACCACTGAGGCAGTAGTCCTCGCTTCTGTTTCCATACTGATCAGCGACTATTTTTTGACCGCAGCCATGTTTTAACAGGCTGTTGTCTACACGTGGAGTGCACATGAACCGAATACCTATGACCAAGGTTGGCTATGAAACCTTGAAGCAGGAACTGAAACAACTGACTTCTGTAGAACGCCCCCAAAATATCAAGGCCATTGAAGAGGCCAGGGCACATGGAGATCTGTCGGAAAACGCGGAATTTGAGGCTGCCAAGGATCGACAGGCTTTTATTCACGCAAGAATTAATGATTTAAATTATAAATTGGCCCATGCTGAAATTATTGATACGGAAAATCTGGATACGACTCGGGCTATCTTTGGGTGTATTGTCCTTTTGGAAAATGTGGATACGGAAGAAAGCGTTAGATATCAATTGCTGGGACCGGAGGAATCCGACATCAAAAAAGGACGGATATCTGTTTCGTCCCCACTTGGGAAGGCAATGCTCGGCAAAGAGGTCGGTGATGAGATTACAATACAGGTACCGGGCGGAAAACGGTGTTATGAATTGATTGAAATATCGTGTCCCAGTTAAGAGTTTAAAGGCAGGAGAATTGACAAATTAAAACCAGTGTGTCATATATAAAAATTTTAAATACTACTTCGTAAGAAGGAGAAGATTGTGGCGCGTATTACCATAGAAGATTGTTTGGATCAGACTCACAATAGATTCTTATTGGTCCACATGGCGGCCAAAAGGGTTCGCCAGCTAAGAGATGGGGCACAACCATTGGTTAATGCACCAAAAAATGAAGCCATTGTAGTAGCGTTGCGAGAAATTGCAGCACAGAAAGTAGTTATCAAAAAAAAGCAAGAGCCGTCTGAGGATGTGAAGGAAAATCCCTCCTCCTGATATCTTACCCCAGTTTCTATGTCCGGCAGCCATAACCACAAACCCGTGTATCATGCTGTAGGCAAAGCCATACGCCGATATAGTATGATTGCTGATGGGGATCGTATTGCCGTTGGTCTGTCCGGAGGTAAGGACAGCCTTACACTTCTTACAGTACTGGAAGAACGGCGACGGTGGGTTCCCATCGATTATACACTGGTGGCCTTCTACATTGACCTAGGATTTCCTGGAAAAAACAGTGACATCCTATCAGCCTACTGCCGTGAAAAGGGATATGATTTTCATACAGTTCATACTGACTATGGTCTGCGCGGGCATAGTCCGGAGAATCGCGAAAATCCCTGCTTTCTCTGCGCGCATCTGAGAAGAAAACGGTTGTTCGAACTTGCCCATGAGTGGAAGTGTAGCAAGTTGGCTCTGGGCCATAATAAGGACGACATTATTGAAACCCTGTTCCTAAATATGTTTTATAGTGGTGAGATGAGCACGATGTGCCCTTCACAAATCTTTTTCAAGGGAGCGCTTACGGTAATCCGGCCTCTCGCCTTTATGGACAAGAAGCTCATAGTCAGGTTTGCACAGGAAAAAAATTTTCCGGATCTGGTCAATCCGTGCCCTTCCGCACAAAGCTCTAAACGCAAAGAGGTTAGGGACATGCTTGACGGGCTGTACCGGAGCAACAAGAAGATTAAAGGGAATATTTTTCGCGCAATGCAGCGAGTTAAAACTGAATATTTGCTATAAAAGTGTATCATCCCCCCATATCTTAAGAGCCTCGCGATAAACCCTGTTGCGAGGAAGCCCCTGTTCTTCTACAACGACTTTCACCGCATCTTTGAGTGAAATAGTCGGATCGTTCCGAAGCATGCGTAGTTGTTCGACACATGAAGTCTGTGATGTGTCCTCTTCCTCCCTTTTCCCTTCGATCAGGAGAGTGCATTCTCCCTTGATCGACTCCCGGTTTGATACAGTCTCAACGATTTGGGAAAGTCTGCCGCGAATGATCTCCTCGTAGTGTTTGGTAAGCTCTCGCGCCAACGCCGCTTTTCTATCTCCCACAATATCGATTAACTCTGAAAGCGTTGCTAAAAGTCGGCGCGGCGACTCGTAAAAGATTATCGTCTTAGTCTCTCCTTTTAATCCTTGTAAGACTTCTATCCTCTTATTTTTCTTTCTCGGGAGGAAGCCCACAAATAGGAATTTATCCGAAGGGATCCCTGATACACTGAGCGCTGTAATGGCAGCACACACCCCTGGTATAGGCACTATAGGGATATCGGCCTCGATCGCCCTGCATACTAAAAAAAAACCTGGGTCTGATACCGATGGTGTGCCCGCATCAGTCACCAAGGCAATATTCACCTTTTTTTGGAGCTTGGAAAGCAATTCCGGGGTCCGGGTTGCCTCGTTGTGATTGTGATAAGAAATCAGCGGAGTGGAAATATTATAACGGCTCAAAAGTTTCCGAGTGTGCCGGGTATCTTCTGCTGCAATCAGATCGACTTCTTTAAGAATGCGAAGCGCTCTCAGGGT
>JAUWMN010000121.1 GCA_030613165.1 Desulfobacterales bacterium | reverse complement strand
CTTGTGACGGTTGGCGATTTCACGGTAGAGGAGGGGTAGCCGGTGCGAATAAATTTGTTCTTCGTTTCGCCAACTTTGGACTTGGCTTAAATCGATTTCAGTCTCGATAATCGCCTTTTTCCGACCCGCCTTGACCAAGGTTTCTCCCTGTGGGTCGAATACAGCACTGTAGCCCGCGAAGAAGTTGCCGGGCCTGTTGGCATAAACGACAAAAACCTGGTTGTATATGGCCGCCCCCACAAGCCGACGCCACATATAGTCTACCGGGAAGGACCTTGGAACGGCCGCAATGTTCACGATCACCTGAGCGCCCTTGAGGGCAAGCACCCTCCAAACCTCTGAAAACGCCGCGTCAAAACATATGGTGATACCGATCTTCCCAAAAGGTGAATCAAACACCTTCAGTTCTGTTCCGGGCTCAAAATGTTCAGTCCAGTGCACATGTGTTTTGTCATAACTCTGAGTAACATCTTTGTCGATGTATGTTGCCACGTTGTAATATCGTTCTCCCAATCGCTTTGATTCCCCAATAATGACTCTTGCCTTTACCTTTTTTACAAATTCATAAAGATCTTCAGAGACGGATCTGTAAACAATCTTCATTTTCCTATATAGAAACCCTTCAGGTTTTTCAAATGAGGGATGCCCGTGTAAGAGCAATTCGGGAAAGACTATAAGATCAAATTTTTTGTGTTCATCGATGATATTTTTAATTCTTTCAACATGTGCTTGAATGCTGTCCGAATTGTAGTTTATTTGCGCTATGCATACCTTAAGTTTCTTTGCCTTCTTTGCCATTTTATCGCAATGTCCTTTGTCCTGTGATCATAGAAGCAGCAGTGATGAGCGAGCATAATAGTCTTGGAAAGTCTTTGACCAACACACAGACGTAATCAGACATCTCAGAGAATCTAATGCGCCAGAAACGGGGGTATGTATTTTTTCTGAACCTCTCGTTCAATCTGTTGCAAATAGAAACGTGGAGCATCATCGCCATATATATCATCCCCGTAGCGGTACAGGCTTCCCTTGTCTCTTTTAATATTTTCATCTACGACATGGGAATCGATTCTTTGGGTATGTCCCTTGGCGATCTTTTCAATGATTCCGTGAATCCCCGAGCCGGATTGTGCCGGATCTTTCACCCGGAATGAAAGATACGGTGGAACGCCTAATTCAACGGCTGCTTGCCTGTGAACTCTTTTGCGGAGATTATCGTCTTTGCCCTCAAGTTTCAGTTTTGGCGATATTCGCATAGCGGTTTGAATCACATCCCTATCGAGATACGGGGCCCTCACCTCTATTGAGTGGGCCATGGCAAGCTTATCCTCTCTTTCAAGGGTATCGGTATATAGAAAATTGAGATCCTCCCAGAGTTTTTCGTGGAGCCTTAAGTACCCGGATTCAGCCAGGACATCGTTGTACCAGGGATAACCCGCAAAGAGTTCATCCGCTGCCTGTCCTGTAAACATGACCCTGATATCATCTTCTGCTGCCAGTTTGGCGGCCAGATACATTGGGATTGCCACTTCAACCTGCAGGAGACCGCTCTCTTCCACATTTCGTATGATTTCAGGGAGTATATCTTCAACCATGTCTTCTTCTATAATGGTCGTCTTGAGTTCGAGCCCCAAATCTTTGGCAACAGAAAGAGCCGCCAGAATATCACCGGACTCCTTGGTGCCGGTGCAGTAACAGACTATATTTTTGCCTTCTCGCTGGAGGAGCTGTGAGATGAGCACAGAATCGATACCTCCGGAAAATATGACCCCGATTCGGGATTCGGTAAGTCCTGTCAGTCTTTTTCTTACGGCCTTGATTAAGGCTTGTTTGTAAAGTTCGACCGCCTCACGGAAATCTACAATGTCGACTTGTGGAAATTGCAAGTGGAATCCCTCATGCACACTTGCGCCGGAATTATCTATAGCTAAAAGATCGCCAGGATTTAGTCTGATAGGATCGTCTTGCCCATTCCAAAGGGCTTTTTTTTCTGAAGCAAAGTATGTGACATCCCCATTCTTGATGTAATAAAGCGGTTTCTTGCCTATAGGGTCTCTCGCCACAACAACAGATTTGCCATCTGTAACGGCCAGCGCATACATGCCGTCTAAGAGGCCGATAACTTTTTTGGTGGCATCGAGCAAGTCGCCTTGATACGTCTCTTCCAGCAAATGAACAATTACCTCACTGTCACTACTCGTCTTTATGTCATGGGGCTTATAAAGAAGGCTTCTGAGCTTTTGGTAATTATAGATCTCTCCATTATGAATCAACGCCAGCTTTCCGTCGCAAGAAGTGTAAGGCTGCGTGGCCCTTTGCTTGCCCACAATTCTAAGACTCGAGTGCCCTAACGCGATGTGACTTTCATTGAAAAGTTCTTCCTTCAACCCTTCGATCTCCCGCGTTCTCAGCAACTTGCCATCCACGTAAATGCCATGTGTATCCGGCCCCCTATGGGCCATTTTAGTCAGCATGTCATAGATATCATTTGAAACTATCTTACCGTCTTGGACAAAGTGTCCACATATAGTACACATCGGAAATTATCTCCTTGCTTGTAATGTCTTTGTATTTTTGAGGTTTGCTTAACAAACAGACGTGTGTTTTGTGAGAATGGTTAAAATCGGAGGAACAATGGTTCACAAGTACCGGTCTGTATGGGGTAGAATCGAAGCAAGTGTTTGAGCGTATAGCGGAGAGAAGTATGAAATCCGAATCCACAAAACTATTTTCATTTAAAATCATGTTATAATGAAATTACTTATAACATGATCCAATTCTTGTCAACCTCCACTTATCGGGCTGTTGCCCGATAAAACGCGTCATCAAACATACAAAGTGGAGCATTAAGAACCTCTCTACTTCGACTTAATCCACAACAATCTGGCGACATTAGGCCCTGGATTCTTCCATTGTCCGGGCATCTCCGAAGTTAGATAGATCACATCCCCTGTGCGAACAGTGTGGGTAGCCCTGTTGAGTGTCATTCTCAGTTTGCCTGAAAGGACGTAGCCCATCTCCTCGCCTTTGTGAATGAAAAAGTGGGCGGGCAACTCTCTGTTGGGCTCTATTTCAATGATGTATGGCTCCATCTTACCATCGAAATCAGGTGGCGTTAAGAGTCTCCCCTGTATCGATCCCTTGGAAAGGTCCTGGAACTCCACGTCTATAGACTCCGCGGCCGGGAAAATGATTCGCTTTTCCGGTTCCGGCGCTTGTTGAAATAGGGAACCAATGTTAACCGAAAGCACTTCGACCATTTTCAGCAATGCCGGCAGAGAGGGATAGATGATGTTCGCCTCTACCTGGGAGATAGTGCTCGGGGTGACCCCCACCAATTTTGCCAATTCAGCCTGAGAAAGCCCCCGTTTGATTCGGAATTCTTTAATGCGAGAGCCTATGTTGAGCTGCTTTTCCGTATCAAACGTGATTGTGAGGTCCTTGGTCCAGTAACGATGGGGCTCATGCATATCCTTTGTGTGACGATTTTCAGCCTTTAGGATCGTCAGCGCCGTGGTCCCCCTGCTTATGGAAAGGTTGATGGCAACTTGGGCAATCTTACTGATCTGGGCTCTGAGCCGTCGTGAATGAGCCAGCTTCTCTATTATCCAGTAAGCCACGGTATTCAATTCATACAGGCGGGGACAAGAATGAGAATAGAATTTAATGATGGCCTCCTCGCCTCCCCATAGGTTCTGCATTCCGGTAATGCTTTCGAATATGAGGCGAACATCTCCATCCATGGTTTCAATGAGCCTGTAAAGCAGTTCTGTCACGTGGCTCATGTCACGGGGCTTGTCGATCATCTTAACGTGGCAGACGCGTTCAGGGTCGGTCTCCTCATAGAATTGCATGAATGGAGGAGAACACGCCCCGCTGCCACAGGTAAAGCCGTCAAGAATGGTCAGATCGGGACTTTCAGCAAGAGCCCCAAGCTTTTCAAGTAGGTTCTTCGGAGAGCGGTCGAAACTGACGTAGATGAGCGGCTTGTGTTGTAACAAGGATATTTGGAGGAAATTCAGGCAAAAGACTGATGCCAGACTACCCGAATCATCGTACCATAACACATTATCGCCAATGAAAAGACCGCCCAAGAGTCGATCCAACCGGCTTACTCCGGAACTAACACGCATTTTTTCGGACACAGAAAAACACCTTCTTTCGAGTCAGGATACAGATTTCATATCCCTGATCACGGGCTGAGTCAAGGCCATGATTAATGCTTGACAAAAAATAGGTTTTTATAGTATGGGCTCCTTGTGACGGGTGTAACACAACGGAGTGTTGCTCACGTGCGACGATGATGTCCATCTATCCTGCGGGATAGTTTGGACTTTTTTTTGGCTAAACCGTTAAGTGTAACTGTTTTATTGATAGAATTATTAAGTATGGCTTTACGTAAAAATCTTAAGGAGGAGGAAAACTGATTATGTCTTTTAGCAAACCAAATCGGAGCGCCGCTACCCTTACCACAACAAGGGTAGACCCAGCTCCCGTATCAGGAATTTGTGTGACCTGCGTTGATGGTTGTGAGGGGCCGTGCGAAATTGGCAGATCTGCCCTTAAAGGAAGGGAAGTTATTTACCCCATGCCTTTTGGCACGATCACGGCTGGTTCTGAAAAGGATTACCCTGTAGATTTTTCCCATTTCAATATCCAGGGTACGGCTGTAGGCGCGGTCGGAATCGAGGCCGATTCAGACAAAGCCACATTCCCGGCAGTGGATACGACCACCGCTGTTGGCGCGGATGGCTCTATCAAGCTGAACTTTCCTGTTTTTACCGGCGCGGTTGGATCAACCGATATTGCCCGTATTAACTGGGATGACGTGGCCATAGGCGCTGCCATATCAGGCGTGCTGGTCGTTGCGGGTGAAAACATCTGCGGCATGGACCCTCAGGCGGAATTTAAAAACGGCAAGATTGCCAAGTCGCCTGAAATGGAACGCCGGATTAACGCGTTCAAGCAGTGGTATGATGGCACCGGAGGCATTATTATTCAAGCGAACGTGGAAGACACCAAACTTGGCGTACCCGAATACGTAATCGAAAAGCTTGGAATTGAGATCTTTGAATTAAAATGGGGACAGGGCGCCAAGGACATCGGCGGCGAGGTAAAATTGCATTCTATCGAAAGGGCGTTGCAGCTCAAAGAAAGGGGCTATATCGTGCTGCCGGATCCCACCAACCCTGCTGTTCAGACTGCCTTTAAGGCAGGCGGCATCACTGAGTTTGAACGTCATTCCCGCCTCGGCATGGTGGAAGAGGAATCGTTCTACAAATCAGTCGAGCACCTTCGCTCTACAGGCGCCAAATATGTAACCCTGAAAACAGGAGCTTACAGACCTGCTGATCTGGCGCGGGCCATTAAGTTCTCCTCAAACGCAAAACTCGATCTTCTTACCATAGACGGAGCAGGAGGCGGAACCGGCATGAGCCCGTGGCGTATGATGAATGAGTGGGGCATCCCTACAGTACAGCTCGAATGCCTTGCTTATCGGATGTGCGAGCGGCTGGCTGCCAAAGGGGCCTATATACCCCCGATCGCTATTGCCGGCGGTCTATCCCTGGAAGACCATATCTTTAAGGCTATTGCCCTCGGAGCGCCCTATGTAAAGGCTATCTGTCTTGGACGGGCTATTCTAACCGCGGCCATGGTGGGCAAGACTCACGGAAAACTAATGGCGGACAAAATGGAGCTGGAAGGTGAAGACGTTGGAGACGGATATCTTCGCCTCTTTGCAGTAGGCGCCCAACTCAAAGAGCGCTTTGGCAAAGATTTTTCTAAGATCCCGGCAGGCGCCATAGGCATGTATTCTTATATTGATAGACTGAAACAGGGCATGCAGCAGTTAATGGCTGGGGA
>JAUWMN010000024.1 GCA_030613165.1 Desulfobacterales bacterium | reverse complement strand
ATTGATGGCGTCGTAAAAAGTCCAAATCCCCCCTCTCCCTTGACGGGAGAGGGCTGGGGTGAGGGTGAATAAGGATGACATTTCAGATAGTTATTCCTCACTCCTCTTTGTCCCCTCCCACAGGAGGGGAAATATGGACTTTTTACGACGCCATCAATATTAATCGGTTATTTATTTGTATTATAAAGAGCATCTTGCAGAAACAACTTCGTCACGAGATCGTGCGAAAAAGTTCTGCGCAAGGAAGAGGAGTGAAATCGCCGCAGGCGTAGCGGTAGCTACGTTGAGGACGATTTTACGACGATGACGCAACGCAGGACTTTTGCAGCCGATCGCAGTAGATGGCTGTTTCTGCAAGAGGCTCTCAAGTTAACCTTTATAATATATGGTCGGGTCAACAACCCCCGCCTCCTCAAACCCCTTATTCCTTAAAAGACAACTGTCACAACGTCCGCACGCCCTTCCCTCCTTATCAGGATCGTAGCAGCTATGTGTAATGGAGTAGTCTATCCCCAATTCAATACCTTTTTTTATAATCTCAGCCTTGCTTAGATTGATAAGCGGGGTATTGACATGTATGGTTAACCTTTCTTCCGTGGTTGCCTTGGTGGCAAGATTTGCCATTTTTTCAAAGGCTGCGATATATTCCGGACGGCAGTCAGGATATCCGGAATAGTCAACAGCCGTCACTCCTATGAAGATCGTCTCGGCATTGAGGACTTCGGCCCAGGCAAGGGCGTAAGAAAGAAAGATCGTGTTTCTGGCCGGAACATAGGTAACAGGGATGCCGATTGTAATCTCATCGGCCTTTCTGTCCTTTGGGACAGGGATCGTTGATGTGAGAGCCGAACCTCCGATTGCGCCAAGATCAATATCGAGCACAAGATGTTCTTTTACGGCAAATTGCCGGGCAATAGTGCGGGCGCTGTCCACTTCAAAGATATGACGCTGTCCGTATCGAAATGTAAGGGCATAGATTTCGAAACCCTCATTCTTTGCGATAACAAGCGCCGTGGTTGAATCGATACCCCCGCTTAGCAGGCATACCGCTTTTTTAGATGTTGACATGATGTGACTCCCAGAGAGCATGTTGCGGGTTACGAGTTGCGAGTTACGAGTTGCGAGTTGCGAGTTGCGAGTTGCGAGTTAAGGGGTTGTGACTCATACATCATGTTATGAAATGATTCTTCACCTAAATTTTAGAAAAAATACACATGGACTTAACGAAAAAGAAATAACAGCCTTTCTTGCTACGTATAATGAATTGGGTAGTAAAATGAACAGATTCACTTAATACGTAGGGACAGGGTAGCAATAAAACCCGTAACCCGCAACCCGTAACCCGCAACTCTGTTCCTAAGGCAGCTCAATAATCTTGTGCAGTTGAACCTGGAGCCTTGCATTGAGCCGATCATTTAATATCCATCCGGCAAGTGTGCCGGGGTCCTGTTTCCCGAATACCGGTGAAAAATGAATAGGATATCTTGCTGACAGCTCAAGGCCTGTTTTTTTTATAAGATCCACAGAAAACTCATAATCCGAACGATTTCCGATCACAAATTTGACCTCGTCTCCATCGCTTAGCCTGTTAATATTTTCAAGATCATTCCTTTCCGACATACCGCTCGAAGGAACCTTAAAATCGACAATCTTCATGCATCGGTTATCCACAGAGCTGATATCCCGGCTTCCATTGGTTTCGAGGAGGACTTCATACCCTCTTTTGAGCAACTCTGAAACAAGATCGGGAGTTGCCGCCTGGAGCAACGGCTCCCCGCCGGTTATTTCTATCAGGGGGCATCCATAGCCGTCGACAACGTCTATGACCTCTTCTATCTTCATCTCACGGCCATCTTCGTAGGCATATTTCGTATCGCAATAAGAGCACCGCAAATTACAGCCGGTCAGTCGAATAAAGACACAGGGCCGTCCTGCGTGAGTCGACTCTCCCTGGATAGAATAGAATATTTCGTTGACTACGATAGACACGACATTCTTTTTGACACTTTCACTATGCGCTGTCAAACACTTTTGAATGCTTCCCTTTTTCCTATCTCTTTTCTGTCCTCTGTCTTCTGACCTCTGTCTTCTATTTCCCTAACCAATTGCGCTTTAGATGATATGGTGTTATAAATCAGGTTTTACTTTGTGAGACACTACTATGAGCTTAGACAAAATTATCATACGGGGTGCTCGACAGCACAACCTTAAAAATATCAATGTTGATATCCCAAGAAACCGGATGGTGGTCGTGACCGGCCTTTCCGGTTCCGGCAAATCAACCCTTGCCTTTGACACACTGTATGCCGAAGGTCAACGCCGATATGTGGAATCGTTGTCAGCCTATGCCCGCCAGTTCCTGGAAAGGATGGACAAGCCGGATGTTGACACTATCGAAGGGCTTTCGCCTGCGATTGCCATTGAACAAAAATCGGCCGGTCATAATCCCAGGTCTACCGTAGGCACGGTTACCGAGATATATGATTATCTTCGTCTTCTCTTTGCCCGCATTGGACATCCACATTGCTATCAGTGCGGTCGTCCTATCACTCCCCAGGCCATTCAACAGATTGTAGACCAGACCCTGGATCTGCCGGAAGGGACAAAAATAGTCATTTTGGCTCCGGTTATTAGAGACCAGAAAGGGACTCATCAAAAATTGTTTCAGCAGCTACGCAAAGACGGCTTTATCCGGGTCCGAATAGATGGTGAAACAATAGAATTAGAGCACGATATTTCATTAACCAAAAACAAGAAACACACAATCGAGGTAGTCGTAGATCGTCTGATCGTAAAGAAGTCAGTTAAGAACCGGCTGGCCGATTCCCTTGAATTGGCTATAGGACAATCTGACGGCTTGGTAACAGTCGATGTTGTAGACGGCAAGCCACTTTTATTCAGTGAAAGAGCTGCCTGTATTCACTGTGGCATAAGTTATCCGGAAATTACCCCCGCGAGTTTTTCCTTTAACAGCCCTCAGGGAGCTTGCCCTGCCTGTGACGGTCTGGGCACCATGACGATCTTTGACCCTGAGCTGATAGTACCGGATCACGATCTTTCTTTGAGAAAAGGCGCGGTTGTGCCGTGGGAAAACAGGCATAGTGTCCATTTTCATCAGATATTGGATGCTCTTACGCGTCATTACGGAGTGGATATATACACACCTTTTTCGGATTTGCCTAAATTATTCAGGGAGATCCTTCTGTACGGCTCGCAAGGTGAAGAGATCACTTTCTATTTTGAAAAGGACGGTCGACGATTTTCTTATACAAAGCCTTTTGAGGGGATCATACCAAACCTCGAACGCCGCTATCAGGAAACACAGTCTCACCAGGTACGAGAAGAGATCGCACAGTTTATGAATCTTAGAGACTGTCCTGAATGTGGAGGGGCGCGTCTCAGGCACGAGATACGTTCTATAAAGATAGCCGGTCTTTCTATTGACCAGATTACCTCTTTTTCCATCTCCGAGGCCCTTTCTTTTTTTTCTTCACTGACATTGTCCGGCAGAGATCAGGCCATTGCCGACCGAATTTTACGGGAGATTTCACAAAGACTAACATTCCTGGAAAATGTGGGACTCAGCTACCTCACTCTTGACCGTGCCTCCGCCACTCTTTCCGGAGGAGAAGCCCAAAGGATACGACTGGCCACACAGATCGGTTCAAAACTGACAGGGGTCCTCTATGTGCTGGATGAACCAAGTATAGGGCTCCATCAACGAGACAATCAGAAACTGTTAGGGACGCTTCAGGAGATGCGCGAATTGGGAAACACCGTCCTGGTAGTAGAGCACGATCCTGAAACTATATTGAGCGCTGATTATGTAATAGATATGGGCCCCGGCGCTGGAATACATGGGGGGAATGTAGTTTTCAGCGGCACCCCGGATGCTCTCTTGTCTGATAAGAATTCACTCACAGGAATGTATCTTTCGGGAAGAAAAAAAATACCGGTCCCCCGAAAGCGAAGAAACAAAGAAAGGGGCTGCGTGGTTGTAGAAGGCGCCTCTGCCAATAACTTAAAAGAGATTGACGTCTCCTTTCCTCTTGGGCGCTTCATTTGTGTAACCGGGGTTTCAGGTTCCGGAAAATCTTCGTTAGTGTTGGAGACACTGCATAAGGCATTAGCGCGAAAATTTTACCGCAGCAGGGAAAGGGTCGGTAAACACAAATGCATACGTGGTCTTGAACATGTCGACAAGGTAATAAACATAAATCAATCCCCTATTGGACGGACTCCACGTTCTAATCCCGCCACTTACACCGGACTCTTTGCGCCTATCCGGGAGCTGATTTCACAGACTCCTGAAGCAAGAGTTCGCGGGTACAGGCCCGGACGATTTAGTTTCAATGTAAAAGGAGGGAGATGCGAAGCATGCAGCGGGGATGGAATTATCAAGATAGAAATGCATTTTCTTCCCGACGTATATGTAACGTGTGATGTTTGCCATGGAAAACGATACAATAGAGAGACACTGGAAATCCGTTATAAAGGGAAGAATATCGCAGAAATACTCGATATGACCGTCAACCAAGCGCTTTCCTTTTTTGGAAATATCCGCCGGATAAGAAGAAAGCTTCAGACATTGGTCGATGTAGGTATCGGTTATATACACCTGGGACAATCCGCCACCACCCTTTCCGGAGGTGAGGCGCAACGGGTGAAGCTTTCACGAGAGCTAAGCAAATCGGATACAGGTCATACTATATACATTTTAGATGAGCCAACAACAGGCCTACATTTTGCCGACATACAAAAGCTTCTTGAAGTCCTGAACCGTCTTGCCGATGAAGGCAATACAATTATTGTCATCGAACACAATATGGATGTAATAAAGTCGGCCGACTATATTATAGACCTCGGGCCTGAGGGTGGAAACGAGGGAGGCGAAGTAATCGGATACGGAACACCGGAAGATGTTGCGACACTCGACAACTCATATACAGGGCAGTTTCTCAGGAAAATGCTTTGAGGAAGTGAACTAAAGTTAAAAGAGAATAAGTGAGCTAAAGTTTGAAGTGCCTAAAGTGAGCTAAAGTTAAGGAATGTTGTCATTATATAAAAAAGACCACCATCCACAACTTTAGGCACTTTAAACTTTAGGCATTTTAGGCACTATCTTAGTCAGTGGTAAGCTTGTAGCACAGAGCGTCTAACCTGAGGGTAAAATCTACATTTTCTATATGTACATCGGCGGGCGCCTTCAGTTGCACAGGAGCGAAATTCAATACGCCCTGTACCCCTGCCCTGACAAGTCTATCAGCACATTCCTGGGCCGTTTGATCTTGCGTGGCAATGACACCAATGTCGATCCCGACTTTCTCTATCTCATCTTCCATTTTCTCTACAGGATCAATGACGAGAGTGCCGATTGTAGTCCCTATTTTTTCCGGATCCTGGTCAAAGGCTTTTACAAAAATATAGCCCTGCTTATTAAACAGCGCATGTCTTAGAAGCGCGGCTCCGAGATTTCCTACCCCTATAAGTCCTAAGCGCCATTCTTTATTTAGACCGAGGATTTTTCGTAGTTCAAACAGGAGATCTTTTACGTAGTAACCGATACCGCGCACCCCGAACTCTCCGAAGTAGGCCAGATCTTTTCTTATTTGTGCTGAGTTGACTCCACAGGCTTCGGCTAAATTAACCGAAGAGATTAACTTGACATTATTCATGTCAAGAAGCGCTAAATGGCGGGCATAGACTGAAAGCCGGTGTATTGTTATTTCAGGAATTTTTGCATACTTCATAAGTATCATTCCGATTTTAAAAAGGCTGCACCTGATATCTTTCAGCTAATAAGATTTTTCAAAGGTCTCTAACCGACAAAATTTTTCTAAAAGACTATAGAATAAAAAAGGGCTTCCGGATTATATGAAACATCAATCAGGAAGCCCCCTTTTAAAACTTTATATTTACATGAATAATTTTGCTGCCGGGTTTGCATAGATGATAATCAATGCAACAACCAGAGCATAAATACAAAGAGACTCAATCAGGGCCAGACCGATGATCAGGGTAACGGTTACCTTACCTGATGCCTCGGGGTTTCTGGCTACGCCCTCAACAGCGGCTTTCAGGGACATACCCTGAGCGAGGCCACAAAAACCAGCGGCGAATGCGATACCAAAGCCGGGAGCGATTACCGACCAGATAAAGAAATCGAGCGCTGCCATTGAAGTGTCACCGGCAGCAAACGCGATTGACGAAAGTCCCAATACCAGAGCAATGGTCCATAGAGTTGAAACAGAAAACTTTTTCATACAACAACCTCCTTTAATTAAATTGATTTAGCGGGCTTCTTCCAAAAAACACCGTTAAACATACACATCAATTCTTAATTCCCTCAATCTTAGTGCGAATGCTCCAGAGCGCCTGAAAAGTACATGATTGAAAGAAGCGTAAATACAAATGCCTGAATAAAGCAAACAAAGATACCCATCGCCATTATGGGAAGAGGAGCAAGAAAGGCGCCTGCCAAGAAGAATAAGATTCCAACCACGAGTTCATGCCCCATCATGTTTCCAAAAAGACGAATACTGAGAGACAGTATACGGGCGCAATGACCGATAACCTCTATAGGGAATATAAGGGGCGCCATCCACCATACCGGTCCCATAAAGTGTTTGATATACTTGGGCCCGTGACACTTAACACCAAGTATGTGCGTATATATTACCACTATCAGCGCGCAGGAAAGCGTTGTGTTGACGCTTGCGGTCGGAGAGAAAAAGCCTGGTATTAACCCCATTAAATTACATGTAAATATGTAAAGAAAAAGGGTCGCGATAAGCGGAAGAAGAAAACGTCCGGCTTCTCCGGTGATGTCAACCATAAAATCTTCAATTCCGCTGACAACCGCTTCAAGGACATTTTGCGACCCGGTCGGGATCATCTTGATTCCCTTTGCCGCCATCCATCCGATTGCCATCAAGAAAAGCATCGCGACCCAGGAATAGGCAACCCAGGGATAGTGATGCGCGAAGGGCCAGTGGAATAAATCTGCTAAAAAAAGATACGGATGTCCCATATTATACAACCCCCCTGAAAAAGTTTTCTTTTACTTCGTACACTAATCCTACAAGAAGACTAATAACAATAATAGAAAGACCAAGTATCAACCCTAACGGCTCCACATAATGCTCGGATATAAGCACAAAGATAATCAATGCGCTTATCAAAAATCGAATGTAATATTTTCCGAGGATTATGCCTGGACTTGACAGTTGCAAGGGATCCAACGATTTCTTTAACGTACGATAAAGAAAATGAAAATTTATCGAAATAATCAACCCGCCGGCGAAGACCCCCCAACCAAAATCCCAAGTTCTTAATAGAACTCCTCCAACAGTCAGAACTGCTAATAATATCCAATTAGAAAAGACAATGATCTTTAAGAGCCTTTCCTCTTCGGGCATCTCGGATTTTTTCATAACTCGCGGCTCTTCTTCATGACCAGGTAAATATTCCTAAAACCAGCCGCAATACCAAATCCGAGAAATATCAATGTGAACCAGGGAGAGGTATCAAACACATGATTATCCAGGTAATACCCAATGGCCAATCCGATGACTGTTGCCAGGACAACAGAGATGCCTAACCCGCTGAAGTACGATAGATCCTTAAATAATCGCTTGGTTTCCTTTTTCATGACAAAGAGCGCCGAAAGAAAAGCTTGTTGGTCGTACCATAAGAGTTTTGATAAGTCAACTTTAAATTAAGGTTTCAAACACCTTTTTAGCGGCTTTGACGGTAGCTTCAATATCCTGCTGACTGTGGGCATTTGAGACAAAAATAGCCTCGTATTGGGAAGGAGCACAATAGATGCCGTTTTCCAGCATTCCTCTATAGTATTTGGCAAATCTCTCCAAGTCGCTTGTCTGGGCATCCTTAAAGTTTGTTACTGTTTGGTCTGTAAAAAAGAGCCCAAGCATGGAGCCGACCCTATTGCTCGCGACAGGGATTCCTACTTCATTTGCCGCTTTTTTAAGTCCCTCGGCCAGGGAAGCGGACTTTGCTTCAAGTTCTTCGTAAAATCCTTCCCGTTGGAGTTGTTTTAATGTTGCTATACCCGCGCTCATTGCCACGGGATTTCCCGAAAGCGTCCCTGCCTGATAAACAGGCCCCTCCGGCGCAATCTTTTCCATGATTTCACGCCTTCCGCCATACGCCCCCACGGGAAGCCCTCCGCCAATAATCTTACCCAAACAGGTAAGATCCGGCGTAATTCCATACAAGGCCTGGGCGCCACCGTAAGCCACACGAAAGCCGGACATTACCTCGTCAAATATGAGAACAATACCTTTTTCTTGTGTGATCCTTCTCAATTCCTTCAAAAAACCAGGACGTGGAGGAACCAGCCCCATGTTCCCGGCAACAGGCTCCACAATGACGCATGCGATCTCGCCACCTTTTTGTGAAATTATATCATTTACCCGGTCTATATCATTGTAGGGAATGGATATGGTTTGCTCTACACATCCTTGCGGGATGCCGGGACTTCCGGGTATTCCAAGTGTGGCCACCCCGGAGCCCGCTTCAACCAGTAATGTATCGGCATGGCCGTGATAACAACCGTCGAATTTTATAATAGTGTCTCTACCGGTAAACCCGCGGGCGAGACGTACTGCACTCATGGTCGCTTCAGTGCCGGAATTCACCATACGGACCATCTCAATGGAAGGCACAGCCTCTATTACCGTTTCAGCGAGTGTTATTTCCAGGTCGGTAGGAGCGCCAAAACTGGTCCCCCGGTTCAAAACTTTTTGTATAGCTGCTATGACTTCAGGATGGCTGTGCCCCAATATCATAGGTCCCCAGGAAGCCACATAATCGATATAGGAACTGCCGTCTGAGTCAAAAATATACGCGCCCTCTGCACGGTCAATAAAGAGCGGGGACCCTCCGACCGCTTTACAGGCGCGAACAGGGCTGTTGACGCCTCCTGGAATTATAGCGCGTGCTTTAGCAAAAAGCTCTTGCGATTTATGATCCTTCATACAGAACCTTCCCTCCAAGTTAGTTTTAATACTATCGGGATGTATACCAAAATGAATTGAGGAGGTCAATAAGGATGTATGAAAGTCATCAGACTTGAAAGGGCAAAAAAAATTGTATATGGTTTTATTATACAAGATTCTTAATGATATCGCAAAAAGTCTTCAATTCGCTTGATTGGTCACTTGATAAGACTCTCATTTAGCATTGATCATTTCACATTTGTCATCTGTCATTTTTTTAATGGTAAATGCCCAATGATAAATGATAGATGATAAGACCAAGATTAGCTCATCAAAGATGGATTCCCCGGCCATGGATCTACTGACACAAGTTGAGACCCTCAATAAGATCGGAATTGCTCTTACAAGCGAAACCAACCCGGGAAAGCTGATGGGGCTAATTGTTAAAAAGGCAAGAGAGCTTACCAATGCCGATGGGGGAAGCCTTTATTTAAAAGAGAACGATATCCTTTACTTCTATGTTACACAAAATAAGACTTTGAGTGACAGAGGCAATTTAAAGGGTGGTTTTAAACACCAGTATGAGCTTCCCCTTACTGAGGAAAGCATTGCCGGTTTTGTGGCTGTAAGAGGAGAAATTTTGAACATAGAAGATGCTTACAATCTTCCGGAGACGGTTTCTTACCGGTTTAATTTCGATTTTGACCACGAAAACAATTATCGCACAAGGTCTATACTGGTAGCGCCAATGAAAGCTCCGGACGGAGAAGTAGTAGGGGTTCTGCAACTAATCAATGCCATGGACAACGCGGGAAATGTGGTAGTGTTCCCCAAGGCTGTTGAGCCATTGGTCAATTCACTGGCATCGCAGGCGGCTGTGGCGATTCGTAATGCCCGCTTAATAAACGACATCAAAAATCTCTTTAAATCTTTGATTCAATATTCCGCATCCGCTATCGACGCCAGAAGCCCTCACACAGCCGGTCATTCAAGACGGGTGGCCGCATATTCCGGGACGGTGGCCATGGCAATCAATGCCGCAGAGACAGGACATTTTGCCGATGTGACCTTTACCTCGGAGCAACTGGAAGAACTCCATTATGCGGCATGGCTTCACGATATCGGTAAAATAGGAGTCCCCGAGCATGTCCTGGACAAAAAGAGTAAGCTTTCCGATGACAACATGTCTGCTATTAAGGCGCGTTTCGAATTGATTAAAACATTGGAAACGTGTAGGTTACACGAGAGACTCAGGGAGAAAGGCAATTTAGAGAAGGACGACCTAAAAAAATCGATTAAGGCCGTCCGGAAGGGTCTGCAGGATAAATACGATGTTATATGCCGTATTAATACAAGTTGTTTTCTTTCTGACGAAGATCTGAATATCTTACAGAACATTGCATCGTGCAGATACACAACATTAGAGGGGGAAACCAGGCCTTATTTAGAGCAGGAAGAACTCTATGCATTATCGGTAATCAGGGGGAACCTCACCAGGGAAGAATATAGGCAAATTCAGTTACACGCGGACCACACGCTCCATATTATTGAAAATATACCGTTTCCTGAATACCTTGAAAATGTGCCATTTTTTGCCTCTTCCCATCACGAAATGCTGGACGGAAGCGGTTATCCAAATGGAATTAACGGAGAGGCGCTTCCATTACAGTCTCGAATCCTGGCTGTTGTTGATATATATGACGCGCTTACGGCTTCTGATCGTCCCTATCGGCGCACCATGCCGATTGACAAGGCTCTCAATATATTAAAAGAAGAAGCAGAAAAGGATCGACTGGACAAAGAGATTGTAAAACTTTTTATTGAGAAGGAACTTTATAACGTATGATTGCTTTTCAGAAAATCAGTGAACATCGTATCATGGAGGCACAACAACGTGGAGTTTTTGATAATCTCCCCGGAGCGAGACCTTTGAGTTCGAAGATGATTCGCACATACCGGAAGATCAAGAAGCTCAATTCTCATTTATCATTGATCATTTCACATTTGTCATCGCT
>JAUWMN010000248.1 GCA_030613165.1 Desulfobacterales bacterium | reverse complement strand
GTTGTGAGATCTCACGCTGATCGAAGCGCTGTATATCAATCATCACTTCAAAAAAAAGTTTACGGGCAAGGAAAGAGACGGGCTTCTTGACAGGTCCGACAGGGCTGACCGAAAGGTATACAAGATTAAGAAAAAAGCGTTCAAAGATTTGGAAGCCGGAAAGAATGAAGGTGAGATATTAACAACAATGGCAAAGGCGCGTGTCAGATGCCCCTTTCTTAACGAACAGGAAGAGTGCGACCTTTATGAATATCGGCCGATAACATGCCGGCTGTACGGGGTGCCGACATCCATAGGGAACACGGCTCATACCTGTGGCATGTCCGGATTTATAGAAGGCAAAGAGTATCCCACGGTTAAGCTGGATATCATTCAAAGCAAGCTTTACGAAATATCCGCTGAACTTGTAAAAGCGATTAAATCTAAGCACGTTAAAATGGCTGATATGCTCGTGCCCTTATCCATGGCCCTTCTTACTGACTACAATGAAGAGTGTCTTGGAATTACAACCGGAGAGAAAGCCGATCAAAAACAAGGAGAACAAAAATGACCGTGGTCTCACCTGAAGAAGAGGAAAAAAGGAAAAAGGCCATCTTTGAAAGCATGTCCCCACGGAGGCAGAAACATATCCTAAAGAAGGGATATGATCAATGGAATCCTTTTGAAATGCCGAAAGATCCCATAGATATCAGGAGAGATAAAACACAGCGTACAGCTCAGATGCTTATGGATACGTTCCTGCAAACATGCAACCCGGAGAAGTACAACAACGAATACGCAAGAGGCGTGCTTGAGATTTGCCTTGGAATAATCAACGATGATGAAAAATGCAGGGGCATGTACGAGTTCGCGATCTGGTATCAAGAACTGTTGAAAAAGGAAGGGCATTGAGTTTTTTTGTTCTCGACACTCGCTTATCTTTTTGATATTTAAACCGTAATGCAGTCATCAAAAACAAAGTCCCCGGCTACACTACCAGACAATATTCCCGGCAATAATCAAGACAAAGAAGTGTCTCGCACCGAGTGCGTTCGGTGCGGCGTCTGTTGCACGAAGGGAGGTCCTACACTTCACCTCGAAGATATAGGGGCATTTAAGGACAGCAGCGTAAAAAGATCTGACCTCTATACGATGAGAAAGGGAGAAACAGTTTTCAACAACATCGAAGGGAAACCCTCTGTACTCTCTGAAGAGATTATAAAGATCAAGGGGACAGGAGAAAGTTATTCTTGCAGCTTTTATGACCCTGATCAAAAAGCCTGCGCAATATATGCGAACAGGCCGATAGAGTGTCGCGTCTTAAAGTGCTGGGACACCAAGGATCTGGAAGCTATTTTTGAAAAGAACAGGCTTCAAAGAAAACATCTTATCCCTCCTGACACCGTTATAGCGGAAGCCATTGCCGGGCATGAACAAAGGTGCTCTTACTCCACGATTGAGACACTCGTCAAGAAAATGGGAGGATCGGAGACCTCAGAAGCTGTTGAAAAGTTCCTCGAACTACTCCAATTCGACCACCACCTGCGTCCTTTTATTGCTAAAAAACTTGAACTGCCAATAGAAGAAATGGACTTTTTCTTCGGAAGACCGTTGACAACAACTATCAAGATGTTCGGCCTTCAGGTCAAGCAGAATGGAGATGCCTTTTTGCTTACTCCGATAGAAAAAGGAATTGGGGAATTTGGGAATTGAGAAATTCCGAATTAGATAACGTTACCAATACAAATGCGCCCCAAAAGCCAACCCGCTTTCTTCAAAACCCTTTCCTCTGGGCAGGGACCACCTATTTTGCCGAAGGGCTTCCATTTTCGATCGTACGCCAAATTTCGAGTGTTTTTTTCAAAGATCACAACGCTACGCTTCAGGCCATTGGTTTGACATCTCTCTATGGTCTTCCGTGGACACTCAAATTCCTCTGGGCGCCGTTCATAGAATCAGTTGGGACAAAAAGGAAATGGCTCTGCCTGATGCAGCTTTGCCTTGTGGTTGTCGCTCTTCTGATGGCGTTTGCCTCGACGCTTCCGGAATCTCTCAAATTCGTAGCCATACTTTTTTTTGTTATGGCTGTTCTGTCCGCGACAAATGACATTGCTATCGACGGTTATTATATGGAGGCCTTAGATGATGACGGACAGGCAAAGTTCGTGGGATACCGGGTGATGGCATACCGGCTGGCGCTTATCGCCGGCGCCGGTGGTATAGTGTCCCTCGTGGGAAAGACAAGCTGGCTTGCCGGATTTGTACTCGCAGGAATCATATTCACCGCCCTCGCTATCTATCACCATACGTCTCTTCCCAGAGTTGAAATCGAAACCCGGCCTATATCAAACATATGGCGCAGCGTATTGAGCGGAAAAAATATGCTTATCATGGCAGGCGCGGTTCTCCTGTTTTTCACAGCCAAAACACTGATCGCGTCAGATCCCTTCAGAACAATAACCGCCCCTCTCAAACCTTACCTCAATCGAATGTCTACTCCGGATTGGATCGCGCTTGCTCTTTTACTCGTTATTACATCCCTGCTTATCGCTTTTAAACCGCTTAAACGAAGGCTTGAACAATCAAATTCCATAGTTGGGAACTCGTTTATATCTTTCCTTGACCAACCAAAGATCAAGCAAATCCTTTTATTTATCATACTTTACAGGGCCGGAGAGTCGCTCCTGTCATCCATGTCTACCCCTTTTATCCTTGATATCGGGATCACCAAATTCGAATTCGGGATTATCTCCGGGACCATCGGGACCCTCTGTTCAATTGCCGGAGCTATGGCAGGCGGATGGCTGATATCACGCTATGACCTTATCCGAACGATCTGGCCCATAACACTTGCTCAGAACCTGACCAATCTGGTCTACATGGGGATGGCGTATAAATTCAGCCATCTTGTCGGGCACCCGGAACTCGGCGCCGCCAATATAGGAATGGTTGGAGTTGTTCATGCCATAGACCAGTTGGCCGGAGGATTAGGGACAGCGGTGTTTGTCACCTTTCTTATGCGAACCTGCAAGAAAGAATACAAGGCGTCACATTTTGCCATAGTCTCCGGACTCATGAGCGTCTGCGGAACATTGATGGGAGTCGTGAGCGGCTTTTTAGCTGCCTCGCTCGGTTATGTCATCTTTTTTGGGCTGAGCTTTCTGGCGTCGATCCCGGGCATGATTCTGCTATTTCATGTCCCGTTTTTGCGTCATAGAACAAGGTGAGTTGCGGGTTACGCGTTGCGGGTTGAAAGGAAAAGGTAATGAAAAGTTATAAGGACCTGGTAAATTTACAAGTTATCTTATGGTCTGGCAGTCAAAATTTGAGGAACCCCATAAAAACTTCCTG
>JAUWMN010000185.1 GCA_030613165.1 Desulfobacterales bacterium | reverse complement strand
TTCTTCTATGAGGCGTTTATTTTCACTATCTTTTTCATTCGCTATTTTTTCTGTTTCAGCAAGCTGTGTAGCAAGTTTAGCCTTTTCTTCTTCCAATGTCTGACACACCTTAATAAGCTGAGACACTTTCTCTTCAAGTGTTTTGAATTGTTCCCAAATTATATCCTCACTCACAAATCCAACTCCAGACGGCAAACTATTTTATATAAATTAATGATATAATTTAGTACCTATAAAAGTCAAGGAGATTTTAAATAGGGGCGGGCACTCACTCGACCGTAACGCTCTTGGCCAGATTTCTTGGCTGGTCGACGTCGGTCCCGCGTAGGACGGCAATGTGATAGGCAAGGAGTTGAAGGGGAATGGTAAGGACGACAGGCATTAATGGAGTCGAAATCTTGGGTACCGTTAAGATATCATGTGCCTTCTTGCTGACCTCTGTGTCGTCTTCCTCACACAATGCTATTACACGCCCACCTCTGGCAAGCACTTCTTCAATATTTCCCATAACTTTTTCATACGTTTTTCCTTTAACGGACAATATCACTACCGGCATATTTTCGTCAATCAAGGCGATTGGCCCATGTTTCATCTCACCAGCTGGGTATCCCTCGGCATGAATATAAGAAATCTCTTTCAGTTTTAATGCTCCTTCGAGTGCGATTGGATAATATATACCCCTGCCTAAGTACAAAAAATCCTGGGCGTTGGCATACCTTTTGGCAATCTCCTTGATGGCGTTATCCTTCTTCAACCCCTGTTCCAACAAATGAGGAAGATGTATAAGGTCGTCAATCATCTTACAAGCCATATTTTTTGAGATCTGGCCACGCACCCTCCCCATGTAAATGGCAAGCATATAAAGCGCTATCAACTGAGTGGTAAAGGCCTTGGTAGATGCAACCCCTATCTCAGGCCCGGCATGTGTATAGATAATCCCATCCGCCATTCGAACTATGCTGCTCCCAACAACATTGCAAATAGCAATAAGATGCGCCCCTTTTGCCCCCGCTTCCTTCATGGCAGCCAAGGTATCTGCTGTTTCACCGGACTGAGAAATTCCTATTACAAGGACATCCTTATCTATAATTGGATCACGATATCTAAATTCGGAACCAAGATCTACCTCAACGGGTATCCGACAACATTCTTCGATAAGAAACTTCCCTATCAGGCCGGCATGCCACGACGTGCCGCAAGCCACGATAACTATTTTTTTGATCTGCTTTAGCGCCTTTTTTGATAAATTTATATCTTCAAACCAGACCTCACCTTCAGACGGAACAAGGCGCCCGCGAAAGGTGTCGATGATGGCACGTGGCTGCTCAAATATCTCTTTTAACATGAAATGCTTGTACCCACCCTTTTCAGCCATCACCGGAGACCAGTCTATTCTACTTACAGGCCTTTCAATACGGTTACCTTTTTGATCAATAATCTTAATTCCTTTTCTCGACAGAATTGCTATGTCACCGTCTTCCAAAAATGTTATTCGATTCGTGTGGTTCAGGATGGCGGGAATATCCGAGGCCACAAAAAAATCACCGTCTTCTTCTCCCAGCACCAGAGGGCTTTCTTTCCTCGCCGCTATTAAACAATCGGGCTCTTTCTCATTCAATACCAGGATCGAATAAGAACCCTCAAGTAATTGAAGAGCTTTCATGACCGCGTCTTCAAAATTTTTCCCTTCCTTGAGTTGTTCATCTATCAGGTGGGCAATCACTTCGCTGTCGGTTTCCGAAGAAAAGGAGCGTCCCTTGGCCGTGAGCTCTTTTTTTAGTGTAAGGTAATTTTCGATAATACCGTTGTGGACAACAACGATAGATCCTGCCACATGCGGATGGGCATTGATATCCGAAGGTTTTCCATGCGTAGCCCAGCGTGTATGTCCCAAGCCGATCGATCCTGACAGAGGAGTTTCTCGAAGGCGTTTTTCCAGTTCAACGATCTTTCCCGCGCACCTGCATACAGCCAATTCAGACCCTTGAACAACAGCGATCCCGGCCGAATCGTACCCTCTATATTCTAATCTTTTCAGACCGTCCAATATAATCGGAACAGAATCCTGACTTCCGATGTACCCTACAATTCCACACATGGTTTTATTCCTGTCTTATATATTAGGACGCAGATTTTCACGGATGAACGCGGATACGAGTTACGGGTTGCGAGTTGCGGGTTTTATTTCCATTCTGTTTTCATATTGAATGAATCTGTTTATTCCATTACTTAACCGGGGTATAATTCTTTGTGACTATTCCTTCCTAACACGCAACTCGTAACTCGCAACACGTAACTTCATATTAAAAATCCTGATAATCTGCGTTCATCTGCGTCCAAATAAAATTTATATTGTCAAACTACTTCCTCTTTTTCAAATTCTTCTGCCGCGAACGACTGACACCGAGATGTCCGTCCGGCACGTCCTTGGTAATGGTGGAGCCTGCTCCTATCAGCGCCTCTTTTCCCACCGTAACAGGAGCAACCAACGCGGTATTGCTGCCGATGAATGCGCCATCGTCAATGATGGTTTTGTGTTTATTTTTCCCATCGTAATTACACGTTATTGTTCCGGCGCCGATATTTACCCTCTTCCCAATATCACTGTCGCCAATGTAGGTAAGGTGGCTGACCTTGGAACCTTCACCTATAAAGGATTTCTTCACTTCCACGAAGTTTCCGATCTTTGCCGATGGAGCTATATCCGCTCCAGGGCGTAGGTGCGCAAACGGTCCGATCGTGCTCTTTTTTGCAATATTGCTCTCCTCAATAACCGATGATGTCCGGATGGTAACACAATCTGAGATGGTAGTGTCTGCAATAAAACAGTTCGGCTCTATTATACAGTCTTCGCCTATTTTTGTATTGCCCAACAAATAATTGTTCGGATAGATAATTGTGTCTTGTCCTAATGAGACAGTTTTATCTATAACAACAGAATCCGGGTTCAGTATTGTAACTCCCTCTAACATCCAATGTTCCGTAATATGTTTCCTTATTGACGATTCCGCCCAGGCAAGATCGACCCTGCTGTTCACGCCAAGGATCTCTTCCGTATCCCCGGCTTCCAGCATAATAGCAGGCTTGCCTATTTTGTATGCCATTTCAACGAGGTCCGTCAAATAAAATTCTCCCTGGGCATTGTCTGTTTTCAAACCGCCAAGGAGTTCCTTTATTATTTTTGTCTTTACGCAATAGATTCCCGTATTGATAAGATTAATCTGTTTCTCTTCGAATGTGGCGTCGGTCTCTTCCACAATGCGAACAACCTTATTTTCATTATCGGTTATCAGCCTGCCGTATCCAAAGGGGTCAGGCACCCGTGCCGCAAGTATAGTTGCGGATTGGGATTCCCGGCACTGTTTTTCGACTAATCTCGTAAGAGTTTCAGGTCTCAGCAGTGGCACATCGCCGCACAAGATTACAACATCTTCGGCATCATCCGGGATTAGATGCATAGCAGATATAACAGCATGACCGGTCCCCCGCTGCTCTTTTTGAAGCGCGAATCGGAGCCCGTGATATCGACTCAAGGATTGCTGCACATCTTCGGCTTGATATCCTACCACCACAATTATCGGACTGAAATCTGCCGTGATTGACGAATTCACAACATAGTCGATCATGGGAACGCCCGCGATCTTATGCAGTACCTTGGCCCCCTTTGATTTCATCCGGGTCCCCTTCCCTGCCGCCAACAATATTGTCGCTGTACGTTTCATTGTACTTCCAGCCTCAGAAATAACTTCGTCAAAGGACTTTAATGACCTTCTTTTCGTCACTTTCCCCAAAACATAAAAGGCAGGTCGTATGACCTGCCTTTTTAAAATATCATAATTGAACAAGAAATTCTAACTAAATTTTACCCTCTTTCGGCAACGCGTAACCTCGCCATAGCGCGTTCAAGAGCAGCACGAACACGGGTATGATTAATTTTTTCCCTTTGTGCCGCGTCTTTTTGCAATTCCGCAAGACGCTCCTCAGCGCGTTTCATAGAGGCCCGGGCACGCTCAACATCGACATCACGCCTGCGTTCCGCGGATTCCGCCAGGATAGTGACTTTGTCCGGAAGCGCCTCGGAAAAGCCTCCGTTGACAAAGACATACCGTTCTGTTCCGCCCTTATCTGTGTAGCGAATAGATCCGACCTTCAAGGTGGCCAAAAACGGCGTATGGGTGGGCAAGATACAAAATTCTCCGTGAGTCCCCGGGGCCACCACCATGACAACCTCATCTTTCACTACGTTCTTTTCCGGTGTTACGATTTCCAACAAGAGCTGTTTCTCTGCCATAGAATCACCTACCAACCTTCATTCTTGTTATTTAAGCGGCAGCCATCTTTTCCGCCTTAGCCAGGACCCCTTCAATCGTGCCTACCATATAGAAGGCCTGTTCCGGGACATCGTCATGTTTACCCTCGACGATCTCCTTGAAGCCCTTAACCGTGTCTGCCACTTTCACGTAAGCG
>JAUWMN010000216.1 GCA_030613165.1 Desulfobacterales bacterium | reverse complement strand
ATATCTGTTTTTATCCATTCATCCAGGACAATAGTGTTGGCCGTGAGCATATCATCCTTTTTTCCCGTGTCGAGCCACCACCCAGACACTACATGACTCTGCACGGCGCCGCCGGTCTCCATCAATTTTTGAATCGCGTCGGTAATCTCCAGTTCGCCACGGACAGAGGGTTTGATCTGATCTATGGCCTTGTGGATTTTTGGGGAAAATATGTAGACACCTACTAAGGCCAGATTCGATTCCGGTTTTGCCGGCTTTTCCTCCAGCCGAACCACACGGCCGGATTCATCTACAGTGGCGACACCGAAACTGGATGGGTTGTCCACGGGTTTTAATAAAATAGAGGCATCGGCATCTGTTTCTTCAAAAGCACTTTTAAAACCACGTATATCGGTGCCAAGGAGGTTGTCACCCAGATACATCACAAACGAATCGTTTTCGAGAAATGGTCTGGCAACGATCACCGCATGGGACAACCCCAGCGGTTTTTCCTGGGGGATATAGGTAATGCGAGCGCCCCACCTGGCGCCGTCACCCAATGCCTCTTGTATCTCGGAACCGGTCTCCGGCGAGATAACAATACCGATGTCCGAGATCCCGGCGTCAATAATATTTTCAATCACATAAAACAGGATCGGTTTATTAGCAACAGGGATTAGTTGTTTGGCGCCTGTATAAGTAATAGGCCGAAGCCGTGTCCCCTTGCCTCCGCTAAGAATGAGTCCTTTCATGCATTCACCTCATGTAATATTTTGATCCCGTCTAAGATTTTAGACAAGATGGACAGGATGATACAGGATAAAAAGATATTGTACACTATTGTCTGATACAGATATCATCTGTTATTAAACAGGTCAAGCCGGAAGGCGCTCGAGGTAAACATAGATACCCATACTGAGTGGTTTAAAGTCGGTGAGATTTTTGGGTAAGATATTATGAATATATGTGTAGGGATTCCCCTATGGTCTCTTGTAGGAAAAAACCTACAATTTATAAAGATGATAACAAGACCGTTTCGGTTTATTTATAATCTGGTTCCCCTGACCAATTTGTTCCGTACAATTAGACTGAGAATGCAACCTATCGTTAAAATTACAATTAGCATTTTAATTCCTCCCGAAGTTTTAACCAAAATATAGCTGACTCCCATCAATGGGATTAGGGCTGCCCGAGCTTGTCGACAGGTTTACTCACTTTGTGATGACTTTTTTTGTGCCTGCTACGCAGAAAAGGAAGCAAAATGTGTGCCATGACGCAAAAATATACATAACATGTTGAAATAGTGGAAGATGTTCTGTAACTAATAGAGTAAATAAAAATGAAGTGTGTATGTTTTATGGTACGCTTTGATTCTTCTTAAAGCACGGATGATGCCGTGCTTCAATACCCAACCTATTTATATCGAGGGGAAAAGAGGGGAATTACTGAATAGGTGTAACTAAGGGAGATCGGGACAATGCATATGCCCCTGAGCAAAATTTTTGACAGGATCTATAGGAAAATGCAAGTAAAAATGACGATCATGTATCTTTTACTATACAGGTATGATAGTTTCTAACTATACGGGACAAGGCGATAATATTTTTTTTGTGCTACCCTTGGAGGTGTAATGTCGTCATTCCCGCGCAGGCGGGAGTGACAGAGTATCAGACTTTTTACGAGTCCATCAAGGTTGATAGCCGCACAATACTGTATAGGCGCAATATTGGCAGGCCTTTTGTTTATTGTTATTTACTGAAAGTGGATATGGACTCGCTTGGTAATTGCCGCTTGTCAGCATGTCCCCCAGCAGCGCGATTGATTTCCGCCATTGCTTCAAAAAATCATCCCAATTGCTTTTCGCGGGTGAAAGTATTTTGTGGTCCACTTTAAGGAGGGACTCGAGGGTGATAAATCCACCGGAGATGGCGTGCTCATGGTCTATGCTAATAGCAGGGATTAGCCCGGACTTAGCTGCTTCTATATAGGCGGGTAGTTGGGGAGAAGTAAGATCATTGAAGATTGTTCCACGAGATGGGATTTGGCCGCTCTTGTAATCCCAGAGAAAAATTTCGTCGGCAGTGTGTCTGTCAATCCGGTCGATCCTTCCTCTTAGAGTAAAAGGCCACTCAGGGTCGGACAGGTTTTCAAAGGGGATTTCTTCAGCAAACCAGGCCCATCCATCCTTGATGCGGATTTGTTCCAATGCCAACCATTGAGTGAGGAGCCCCGGAACGGAGCTTTCATCCCCGAGCCATCGTCTCTGTTCCAATATCCAGACAGGGACAGCGGCCACGTCAGACAAAGTGTGTTGTATTGCTGATGCGAGGAGTGTTTTTATCTCTGTTTCATTTAGCTTGCCTGGGTCTCCTTGTTCGCGGCAGCGCTTTGTAAAGTGTGATAGAACCTGGTGAAGCCTCTGGCCGCGCTCCTGTGGCGGCACCCCGTCTGTTATTGTTTCCAGAGGGTTCAACCCGATTATCACCTGGGCAAGAAATTTGAACGGACAGTTTAAAGCGATTTCCAATTCAGAGACAGATATCGATTCGGGGAGAAGGTTGCCTTTCAGAAGGGGATCAACGGGAACTTCCGAGGGTTCATCCATCCCCTTTCTCCCTTTTTGCAACCAATCCGCCCGGGCCCAGACAGCGTCTGGTTCATGCCAGAGATCCACAACGGCTCGTTTATCTGTGTCCGGCCAAAACGGCGACGGAGGGATCGGTTCAGCGTCCCGATACTCCGGCCTTAATAACGTGATATGATGTGCCGCGGCCAGTAAATGATTGAAGGCGGTTTTAGCAAAGGAGAATTGGCTTTCAGCAGTACCGCCCTGGATCATAATACGTTCTGTTGTGTCCAACAATGGGAAGGGACGGACGGGCATTGGAAGGTTTTTTGCGGAGAGCCCCATAACATAAAGTCGATCAAAGGATAGCCCTCTTGATTCTATTAGCCCGAGCATTTGAATGCCTGCCTCTTCACTGCCACTGACATGGACCATTTTACGGGCCAAGAGGCGCCGCAGCCACTGGAGAAAGGTTCCTCTATCAACATAATAATCTTTTAGGTCACGTTTCATCTCAGCAAGACAGGCCTGAAGATGCTTGTAGGCGCCTATGTCTCCCTCGTCAGCCAATGTCGGGAATCCTGTGAGGAGAAAAAAATTGTTAAGGGCATCAATCCAATCAGTGACAGCGCCCTTTCCTGACGGAAATTGTAAGAATATATTTTTTAAGGTGGTTTGTGGTATATTTATGTCGGCCAACAATTCTTTTTCTTTTTTTTCTATGATTCCCAAAAGAGGATCGAGCCCCGAATTTATGGAGAACTTGCGCCAGATGCGGTCCGCTCGAGCGATCCGGTCGCGAACCTTTGCCCAGCAGCCATAATAGGGTGAAAGAAATAAGGAGAGTAGAAGGCCGCGCGGCTCGCCTTCTGCAAGAAAACGGATCGGCAAGAGCGCCGCTTTGATCAGAGGACGTTCCAGCAGAGATTCTCCTATCGAGATATTTACCCCCGAGGTCCCGGCTGTAAGAATCGGCATAACCTCCTCAAGCATGCGCTTGATCTGTGGCGCGCAAGACTCTATGTTGGGTATGACTACGCCGATACGGTGTAGGGGAAAGGTTTGAGCATCATTAAACAACTCTCGTATCAGCCATAGAATCTCCTGGGTTTCATCCGGGAGTGAGACAGCGCTTGCGATTCGATCAGGGGTTCCGGCAGGCAAGGGTAGCATCTTGAGATTGCTCTGTTCGGAAATTGCGTCAAATAGAGCTTGTTCTATTGGCGACGGCGCTTCAAATGCCGCGAGAACTATCTGATCAGGGAGTTTTATTTTGCCGGTACGGACTGCTTCTGTCAAAAAAGAGGGAAGATGGG
>JAUWMN010000243.1 GCA_030613165.1 Desulfobacterales bacterium | reverse complement strand
GAAGCTCATATCTATACTGTTATAGCAATGACCAACCGCAATAAAGGCGCTCGCGGGGCGAGTGCCTTTATTCTTGAAAAGGGAGATCCAGGATTTGAATTCGGAAAAAAAGAGAAAAAAATGGGGATACGGTCTTCTGCCACACGTGAATTGATTTTTAATGACTGCCGTATTCCTGCTGACCGATTGATCGCAAAAGAAGGGCAGGGGTTTATTGTGACAATGAAGACCTTTGATCGGTCCCGTCCCGGTATCGGGGCTGCGGCTGTAGGCTTGGCTCAAGGGGCTATCGACATGGCCGTTGAATATGCCAGGGAGCGGGTTCAGTTCGGAAAACCGATTATATCATTTCAGGCTGTTCAACATATGCTTGCCGACATGGCAACCCAGACGGAGGCCGCCAGGGCGCTTGTATACGCAGTATCAAGATATATTGATGGCGGAGCAAAAGATGTGTCAAAGGCGGCGGCAATGTCTAAATATTTTCCGTCTGATGTGGCGATGAAGGTTACCACCGATGCGGTACAGATCCTGGGTGGATATGGATACATGAGGGATTACCCCGCGGAAAAGATGATGCGGGATGCTAAAATACTCCAGATTTTTGAGGGAACCAACCAGATTCAGCGCAACGTTGTGGGACAAGCGTTGAATAAGGAGTATGGTAAGAAAAACAGGTAGTTGTCCATTCCTGAATGGACAACTAATAAGTTTTGTAACTACTCAGGTTCACGGTTCACGGTTAGAGAGCGATGAAGATTGAACGTTTTGAAGATATTGAACCCTGAACCTTGAACCCCGGAACTGTGAACCTGAGCAGCTACTAAGTTTTAACTACATAGGAATGGATGTAAGAGCTATGAACATATTAGTCTTTATTAAACAGGTGCCGTATGCCAAGGAGGTTCGTTTAGATCCCAAAACCCACACCTTGATACGGGACGGGGTTGAGTCGATCATTAATCCTTATGACATGTATGCAATTGAAGAAGGGCTTAGGCTGAAAGAGTCTCGTGGAGGCAAAGTCACCGTTATGACCATGGGGCCTCCGCAGGCAGAAGATGCTCTGAGGGATGCACTTTCATATGGTGTTGATGACGCTGTCCTTTTAAGTGATCGCGCATTTGCGGGAGCGGATACATTGGCCACTTCTTATACATTGGCCCTGGGTGCAAAGAATCTGAGAGACTTTGACCTTATCCTTTGCGGCAAGCAGGCTGTGGATGGTGATACAGGCCAGGTTGGTCCGGGGATGGCAGTTCGTCTTGATATCCCCTATGTTACATATGTTCGCAAGATCAGAAGCGTTGATGATGGGACGATGCGTGTTGAGCGTATTATGGATGATGGTTATGAAGTTATAGATGTTCCACTTCCCGCACTTCTTACGGTGGTTAAAGAGATCAATGAGCCCCGTGTTCCCTCTCTGAAAAACAAGATGCGGGCCAAGAAACAATCGATTGCCGTATGGGGTGCTGCCGATATCGGGGCAACTACCGCGAGATTAGGGTTAGCCGGTTCCGCCACGCAGGTAACCGATGTTTTTAAGCCGGAACGAAAAAGCAACTTAGAATGGCTGGAAGGTTCAGTGGATGAACAGGTGGACGCCCTGGTCGATCGTTTGCAGAAACTTAAGGTCGGATAGGGGCAGAGCGCAGGGGCCGGAAGTCAGAGGTCAGAGAATAGAGGTCAGAGAACAGAAGACAGAAAATCGCGCCTCAAAATTTTTGCGAGGTTGTCGATTTTTTTTGTTGTCATTTTCCGCAAGAACTGGTAAAGAAAGTAAATGTAGTAAAATGTCTGATATTGCCAACCATTTGTAATGTATATTAATTGTTGTGGCTAATATAGTCATATAGCAAGGGGAGAAAAAGTAATTCCGTTATGATACTATTTGATCCGGAAAAATGCACAGGATGCGGATCGTGTGTGGATATTTGTCCTACGGATGCGATCGAATTGATAAATGAAAAGGCGGTTATCAATGAGGATGAGTGTCAGTTGTGCGGTTCTTGTGAAGCTGCGTGTGAAACCGGAGCTATCACCATAGAATCGGAGGAGTCCGAAGAAAAGGGTGATAGCGGTGTCGATCTTTCCCAATATAGAGGAGTGTGGATCATCGCGGAGCAACGAAAGGGATGCATGGCTCCGGTTGTATATCAGTTAATGGGAAAAGGGCGTGAGTTGGCCGATACTTTGGATGTACCGCTTGCCGTGGTGGTTATCGGCTTTGATATGCGCGATCAGGTAGAATCGCTTGCCGGATACGGAGCCGACACTGTTTATTATGTTAATCATTCTGATTGTGCCGACTTCAATGATGAATTATATACTGATATTTTAGTTGATATAATCAATAAATACAAACCGGAAATTGTTTTGAGCGGCGCTACCGCCATAGGACGTTCACTGATTCCGGGGGTTGCTACCCGGCTCGAAACAGGACTTACCGCTGACTGTACCCAATTGGAAATAGATCCTGAAAAGAATTTGTTGTTGCAGACGCGTCCAGCCTATGGCGGACATATCATGGCCACTATTGTATGTCCGAATCACAGACCCCAAATGGCAACCGTCCGGCCTAATGTAATGAAAAAGCCTCAAGTCAATCCGGATGCTCCGTGCGAGATCGTGGAAATTCCATTTGATCCAAATGTCTATTCTATCCGGACGAAGCTCGTAGAACATATTTGCGAGGGCGAAGGAGAAGGGGCTTTGCTGTCAGATGCGGATATTGTGGTAGCCGGGGGGCGGGCGTTAAAAAATAGTGAAAATTTTGAGCTGATACAGACCCTTGCCGGCCTTTTGGGCGGTGCAGTTGGCGCTTCCAGACCGCCGGTCGACTCAGAATGGATGCCGTATCGTTATCAGATAGGTCAGACTGGGAAGACTGTATGCCCGAAGCTGTATATAGCATGCGGTATTTCAGGAGCGGTGCAGCACCTCGTTGGCATGGAATCTTCCGAGGTGATCGTGGCGATCAATAAAGATCGGTCTGCCCCCATCTTTGAGGTGGCAACATATGGTATTGAAGGGGATATATATGAGATCCTCCCAGCTTTGATAAAACGTTTAAAAGAGTTGAGGTGAATTGTGGGAGACGAAAAGAAAAGGATTGTGGTGGTTACCGGTGGCTCAAGAGGGATTGGTCGTTGTATCGAGCTTCGATTTGCCGGACCGGATACAAAGATAATCTTTAACCATTATGACCCGGATGATGAGGCCGCCAACGAAACCATAAAGCTCGTTGCAAAGGAAGGTGGGGCCGCTATTGGGTACAAGGTGAATGTGGCTTCTCCATCCGAGGTGAATGATTTTTTCAAAAAGATTATGGATGAAGAGGGAAGGATCGACGTCTTAGTAAACAACGCGGGGATTACTATGGACGCCCTCTTTGTTCGTATGACGGAAGCAGCCTGGGATCGTGTAATTGATATAAATCTTAAA
>JAUWMN010000082.1 GCA_030613165.1 Desulfobacterales bacterium | reverse complement strand
AAATCCCGGAATTGCTTAATATGATGGCAAAAAAGATAGATAAAAAACCGGCTGCAAAGAGTCCTAAGAAAGCCGGTACGGTATCGACCCGAAAAGGGTTGTGGATATGCGGTGTAATCGCGGTAGCTGTGTGGATGTTTTTCTTGGGCGTAATGGTTGGCCGTGGTACTTCACCGGTCACGTTTGATGTGGAAAAATTACAAAAAGAGTTAATAGCCCTTAAAGAGGAACTTCTTCAAAAAGAAAAAAAACAGTCTGAAAGCGAAGCAAAACAACTTGTTAAAAAGCCATTGTTGGATTTTTATGAAACCCTTACGGAAAAAAAAGAACAAGCGCGTTTAAAGAATATCGAACCATCTCCTTCCCGGATATCCATACGAAAGCCTATATCGGTTGCCAAAGAAAAAACCGTTGGCACAAAGAAACGAGGTACGTTAACACTGCAGGTAGCTTCTCTAAAGAATCCGAGAGCGGCTGAAAAACTGATCCATACTCTACAAAAAAAAGGATATGACGCTTATAAGTATACAATACAGATCACTGGAAGGGGGCTGTGGAACAGGGTTTGCGTAGGGTATTTTAGCTCATCTGCCGATGCCCAAAAAATACTAAGGCGATTGAGGGAGGAAGAAAAATTAGATCCTATAGTGTTAAAGACTCCCGGAGGGAAAGGAAAGAAAGGAAAGGGCTAAACCGATGAAGATTACAAAAGAGGAAATAGCCCATGTGGCAAAATTGGCCAGGCTTAGCCTGGATGAAGACTCGATCGCACTCTTCACCAAACAGGTAGGGGATATCTTGGCCTACATGGATAAATTAAACCACTTGAATACAGAGGGAGTTCCTCCCACGTCGCATGCTATTTTGATCGCCAATGCATTTCGCGAAGATGAAATGCGCCCGTCCATATCTAATGAAGCGGCGCTTTCCAACGCGCCGGCCAAAGAGGATGGTGTGTTTGTCGTGCCGAAGGTTTTGTAGCCTGGAAAAGGCATTTTTTGACTCAATACGGCGTTCTCCGCGGGATTCCATCCTCGACGTAGCAGGGCTACGCCCGCGGTGTAATCCCTTGTGCGGCCTTGCCTTGAGCCAAAAACTACCTCTTCCAGGCTACAAAAGAATATAGATTTCTTGGGTGCAAGAAAATACAAACCGAAAAAGGGTAATATCCATGGAATTGTACGAATTGACTATTCATGAAGCGCATGAGCTGTTGAGGAAGAGAGAAATCAGCTCACGAGAGATTACTGAATCGGTATTGGATAGAATTGATGCAGTAGAAGATCGCGTTGGAGCCTATATAACCGTAACTAAGGATCAGGCGCTGGCCCATGCAGATGCGGCGGATGAGAGTATCAAAAATGGGGATTGTACGCCTCTTACAGGCGTCCCCCTATCTATCAAGGACATTATCTGTACCAAGGGCATTCCGACCACATGCGCATCAAAAATTCTCAAAGGGTTTATTCCACCCTATGACAGTACAGTTGTTCAAAGATTGAAGACGGTCAACGCTGTTATTGTCGGGAAGACCAACCTGGATGAATTTGGAATGGGGTCTTCTACAGAAAATTCCGCCATTAAGACAACCCGTAATCCGTGGGACTTAGAGAGGATTCCGGGGGGATCGAGTGGCGGTTCCGCGGCAACAGTTGCCTCCGATATGTGTATAGGATCACTTGGGACTGATACCGGGGGATCAATCCGTCAGCCATCTTCTCACTGTGGTGTTGTAGGCTTGAAGCCTACATATGGCAGGGTATCTCGATTCGGCTTGGTGGCTTTTGCATCTTCCCTCGATCAGATAGGCCCGATCGCGAAAGACGTCACAGACGCCGCTCTATTGTTAAACGTAATCAGCGGTCATGACCCCAACGATTCCACGTCGGTCCAAAGGGAAGTCCCTGATTATACAAAGGCGCTGGTGTCCGGACTGAAGGGGGTAACTGTCGGAATCCCCACGGGATATGATAGAGAAGGAGTCGATCCTGATGTCATGGGGGCCTTCCAAAAAGCGGTGCAAGTAATAGAGGGGCTGGGCGCAACCTGCCGTGAAATAATCCTTCCTCATAATGACTATTCCGTAGCTGTCTATTATCTCATTGCACCGGCAGAGGCAAGCTCCAATCTGGCACGATACGATGGCGTAAAATATGGCTTTAGGGAGGACTCTTCAGAGGATCTCCTTAAAATGTACAGCAGCACGCGTTCCACGGGATTTGGCCCGGAAGTCCAACGGCGTATTATACTCGGCACTTATGCTCTTTCCGCCGGTTACTATGATGCCTATTACGGCAAGGCATCACAAGTGCGAACATTAATAACAGAAGATTATAAGAAGGCGTTCGAAATATGTGATGTTATCCTTACACCGGCAGCGCCGACACCGGCCTTTAGGCTGGGCGAAAAAATTGAGGATCCGCTCACAATGTACCTTTCTGATATATTTACTCTGTCTGCCAACCTTGCAGGGATTCCCGGTGTCTCGGTCCCATGCGGATTTAGCCAAGCGGGACTCCCTATAGGGCTTCAAATCCTGGCAAGCCATTTTAATGAAGCAAAATTCTTAAAAGTAGCGTATTGTTTTGAACAAGCAACCGAGCATCATATACAAAAACCCCAATTCCATAATTCATAAATTATTTTTATGAAAGACCATGACTACAAATTAGGCGTCCATATAACCGTCACAGGTATATTGGTCAACCTTTTCTTGTTTGTTATTAAACTGGCTGGTGGTGTATGGGGGCAGAGTTATGCCCTTATAGCTGACGCTGTTCATAGCGCCTCGGATTTTTTCACCGACCTTTTAGCGCTTGTCGGGCTAAAATATCTAAGGAAAAAAAAGGACGAGGAACATCACTACGGACATGGAAAGGTTGAGACCCTCACGGCAATGTTTCTTGGAATTTTTCTCTTAGGCACAGGAGTCCTTATAGCCAGGAATGCGTTCTTAAATATATATCACCACAGAGGTCTCGTGCCCGAAAAAATGGCAATTGTTGTGGCGGTGATCTCCGTTGTTTTGAACGAGGTATTATTTCGGTTTACAAGGCAGATCGGCAAGAAAATAAAGAGTTCCGTGTTAATCGGGAATGCGTGGCATCATCGATCAGATGCCTTCTCGTCCCTGGCCGTTCTTATCGGAGTGGGGGCGGCCTATGTTAATCCGGATTGGCATGTCCTCGATTCCTACGCCGCACTTCTTGTGTCATTTTTTATCATATGGATAGGCTGCCAAATTGCGTGGGAAGGAACAAGAGATATCATCGACTCGGCTCCGGCAGCACATATCCTTGATAAAATCAAGGCAACAGCAATGAGCGCCCCGGGTGTTATACGGGTTAGCCAGATGAGGGCAAGACACTCTGGGAACAGAATTATTGTCGATTTTAATATAGAGGTCGATCCACACATCACGGTAGAATCCGGACATGAGATCGCTACGGAAGTGGAAGATAGAATCTTCGCGGAACTTCCGGAAGTGATGGATGTATTGGTTCATATGGAGCCGGCCGAAAAGTAATTATTATTCTAATACTTCCAAAAAGTGATCTTGGAAAAAGTCTCAAAAAACCTTGCAACACTATATCGCCTTTGTTAAATAATCTATGGAGGCTTTCTATTAAAACAAAATGCAGGGAGTACTCTATGTATCGTCTAAAGAGAAACTATGTGTCCATGATTGTTTTGATACCTTTTTTGGTTCTCCCAGCCCTTTCGTGGGATGGAGATCAAAACAATGCATGGTGCGCATCGATCAAGACCTATGTAGGTATGAATGTTTGTGAGGAATGTCACGAAGGAGAATATGAAAGCTTTATGCAGCACGCGCGCAAACGTCATTCCTATGAAAGCGTAAAAAAGATGGAAAAAGATCTGACCGCAGAAGAGCTGAAGACCTGTTACGAATGTCATACAACAGGATACGGCAAACCCGGGGGATTTAAATCAGAGTCGGAAACCCCCCATCTGAGTATAGCAGGATGCGAGGCCTGTCATGGACCTGGAAGTCTTCACGCAAAGACAGAAAAAAAAGATGATATAAAATCAAACTTGACTCCCAAAGACTGTGAAACATGCCATTGTCCGGAAAGGATTGAAGCGTTTAATTATAAACCGCTCATCTATGGGGGAGCACACTAACACATGGAACCAAAACAAAAATTTGTACCAAAATGGATTGCCTGGGAAGTGACTGAAAAGTGTAACTTGCGGTGTATTCATTGCCGGGCTTCGTCAGACCTTTCTGCTCCGTCAGGTGATTTTACGACCGAGGAGGCATTCAAGCTCTTAGAAGACATCGCGTCTTATTGTAAGCCGGTATTAGTCCTTTCAGGGGGGGAACCGCTCCTGCGGAAGGATATTTTTGATATTGCAAAACACGGCACGGAACTTGGGCTCAGGATGGCTCTGGCCACGAATGGCGTGCTTGTCACTGACAAGCGGGTTGCAAAGATGAAGGAAGCAGGAATACGGATATGTTCCTTGAGCCTCGACGGTTCGACAGCGGAGATACATGATAATTTCCGCCAGCAGAAAGGAGCATTTAAAGCCGTGATCAGGGCCGCGGAGTGTTTTCAACGGAATAATATGGAATTTTTGATCAACAGTTCTTTTACGCGGCGGAACCAACACGACGTAGAAAATATTTACAAACTGGCTAAGAAGATAGGCGCTAAGGCATGGTATATGTTTATGATTGTTCCCACAGGGAGAGGCGAAGACATCCTTTCCGAGCTTATTACAAAGGAAGACTACGAAGAAATCCTCAAATGGCATTACCGGGCAGAGCGGGAAGAAGACGAAATCTTGATGAGGCCGACCTGCGCTCCTCATTACTACCGCATAACTCTGCAAGAAGCAAAGAAAGAAGGGAAAAAATATGAACGCAGGAACCTTACCTTTTCAACCGGCGGCAGTAAAGGATGCATTGCTGCCCAATCGATTTGCTTTATAGACTGCTTCGGGAATGTCAACCCATGCTCATATTTCCCGGTAAGCGCCGGAAACGTCAAAAAAACCCCCTTCAAAGAGATATGGGAAAATTCGCAACTCTTCAACGACCTCCGCTCCTTTGACAAATATAAAGGAAAATGCGGGGAATGCGAATACATCAGCGTCTGCGGTGGGTGCAGGGCGAGGGCGAGGGCCATCTATGGCGACTATATGGCTGAGGAACCATTCTGTAGTTACATTCCGTTAGGCTATACGAAAGGTAAAAAGAAAAAGATAGATTCATAGTTCGCAAAAGACCCAAAGGAGCGGGTGCTTGTTGCGAGTTAAGACCCACAACCCGCAAACCGAAACAAGGAGAACATGCGTGTCAGACTACCGATTTATCAAGGCGTGTTTCAGGCAGGAAGTCGATAGAGCCCCGATCTGGATAATGCGACAAGCCGGCAGATATATGGCAGAATATCGCGCAGTTCGCAAAAAAACGGAATTTTTAGAACTTTGCAAGACACCTGAGCTTGCCGCGGAGGTAACTCTTCAGCCGATTGACAAACTCAACGTGGATGCCGCGATCCTTTTTTCCGACATTCTTGTGATTCCTGAAGCCATGGGGCTTGATCTAAAGTTTGGGAAGGGAATGGGGCCGCGACTAAGCCCTGTCATCCGTTCTCGATCCGACATCGAGACCTTAAAGGAAATCGATCCGGAATCATCGCTTTCATTTGTCATGGAGACCATACGAATTCTTCGTAGGGAACTCGAAGGGAGAGTCCCGCTTATAGGGTTTTCAGGCGCCCCGTTCACATTGGCTACCTACATGGTAGAAGGGGGGAGTTCAAAGGATTTTCTCAACCTCAAAACCATGATGTATAAAGATCCGGAGACGGCGCACGCCCTCTTTGCCAAACTGAGCGATACAGTTACCGCCTATCTAAACGCGCAGATCGCAGCCGGCGCACAGGCAGTGCAAATCTTTGATACATGGGCAGGCATCTGTTCTCCTATAGACTTTGACACCTTTGTCTTTCCCTATGTCAAGAGTGTGGTCGACCGGCTCAACCGCAAAGGAGTCCCTGTCATTTATTACTCCAACGGAGGATCGACTCTATTGAGCCGGATGAGAAAGCTTAATACAGACGTTATCGGAGTTGACTGGAGGATCGAAATAGACGTGGCCTGGAAGGAGATTGGCTATGATAGGGCGATTCAGGGAAACCTCGATCCGTGTGCCCTATTCATGGACCGAAAAGGGATCGAAGAACGTGTACAAGATATTCTGGAACGTGTAGGCGGAAGGGCGGGCCACATCTTCAACCTGGGGCATGGCGTGCTACCCCCCACCCCTGTTGAGAATGTACAGGCCCTGGTTGAGATTGTTCACGAACTGAGCAAAGAGCGGAGAGCAGAGAGCAGAGAGCAGAGAGCAAATGCAAAGAGATAACAGTTCTTACTCTTTCCTCTATGCTCTTCGCTCTTTGCTTCTTGAGCCATGAACTACACGAACAACAAACTCGCAATCATCCTCCTCAACATGGGAGGCCCTGACTCCTTAGACGCGGTTGAGCCGTTTTTGCGTAATCTGTTCAGCGATAGAGACATTATCCGGCTCCCTTGTCCTGCTTTTTTGCAACCATACATCGCGAAAATAATCGCATCGAAAAGAGCCCCCAAGTCTCGAAAATATTATGAAATGATTGGAGGCAAAACTCCTCTGACCGGTATTACCGAGCGTCAAGGAGCAAAACTCGCGGCAGCCCTTGCGCCAGAAATTCAGGCCGAGTCTGTTGTGGCAATGCGTTACTGGCATCCTTTTGCCTCAGAGGCCGTAAGAAAAGTTGGAGAGGAAGGTATAAATAGAGTTGTCGCGCTGTCTCTCTATCCACACTATTCACAAGTCACAGGTGGCAGCAGCATCAAGGATCTCCGGGTAGCAATAAAGAACGCAAACGCGGACTTTAAACTCACTATCATAGATCGATTTTACGACCATCCCGCTTACATAGCATGCCTCCAATCAAGGATTGAAACGGCCCTGGATCGTTTTACCGAAGAAGAAAAAAAACGACTACAGATCGTCTTTAGCGCCCACTCCGTGCCTCAAAAACTGATTGCCGGGGGAGACCCGTATCTGGACCATACCAC
>JAUWMN010000246.1 GCA_030613165.1 Desulfobacterales bacterium | reverse complement strand
AAAGGGTAGCTGTTTTAGGTATTGTGTGGCTATGCAGGCCGCGGTTCGTCTCCCTCCGGCCAACGAGTGCAGCCCGTAATACTCAAAGAATTTTTTCTGGAAATTTTCCGCATACTCCTCACCTTTTTCATATAGGTCTTTTTGAATATACCGCAGGCTGCGGGCAAGGTCTTCTGCCGCGTCTGAAATAGGCCAGTCAATCCTCACGTGAAAGTGGGTTAGGGCGTATCTGTTTTTTGCTTTTATGGTTGGATCTCTTTGTATGAGGAGGGCGTAATCAACAGGGAGAAGACCTGTTACGAACCAGCAGAATTGAGGGCATTCAAATAATTTCAGGTTCTGTCGGTAGCTTTTATGAAACTGAAAGTGCCTTACCTTAAGAAGATTGTCCTTTGTTGTTTTGTTATCATCAAAAAAACGGATATATTTTTTATGCGCGTTTGGAATTGAGTCTTCAAGAAATAGAACAAGGAGGGTGTTGTGCAGATCGTATTCTATGTCAGGGATAATAGCCCTGGGTTTCAGTTCGCGCATCTCTACAAACGGATAAGGAATTTTGTTGTTTAAAAATTTTTGATAGGAATCTACCAGGCTGTATTGGATTAAGACATGATCTAACTCATCACGTAACAGTTCATAGAGAGAACGACGTATTTTATTTTGACGACTCAGCTCCTCACGATAAGTCCAGATAGACAAGCAGGCCTCCCTTTGAGTAATATAACTTAATCATATTATTTCAAATTTTGCTAATGTTGTCAATAAAAAAGCTTGCCTTTTGGGAAGCCTACTTTTTATCAATCTTTTCTATCCACCGATAAATCTGTTTCCGGTAATAGATAACCGGCAAAGTAAAACCGAGGGTGATGAGAAAAAGGAGGACAAATGTCTTATAGTTTTGCTGGTAGACGTGCGTTCCTTGCAGGCTTAACATAAACGTGCCGGGCATCCGGCCAATGCCTGCTATCAGAAGGAACACCTTTGTGGAGAGACCGCCGAATCCTAAAAAGATGGAGAGATAGTCTTTGGGGAATCCCGGCAGGATGAAAAGGATTAAAGAGACAATGACTCCCTGGTGTTTGATTATGCTATCAAATTTTTCTATGTAGCGGGGTGGAATGATTCGTTTGCCATAACGTCTCCCTAAGAGCTGCCCCAGTGAGAAGTTGATCCATGAACCTAATGTAAGACCAATGGTAGAGTAAATAAACCCGGAAAATGCGCCGAACAAGTATCCCCCGATAAAACCTGTTGCTTCACCGGGGATGGGGGCCAACAGGACCTGTAGTATTTGAATACATATGAAAATAACAGGGGCCAATCCCCCATAGGATAACAGAAAAGCCTTAATTGCTTCACGATCAGTGGAAAAATGATAAAACCTTATAAGAAAGTTCAGGATGGGATCGCGGTAAAAAAAGGAAACAACTCCAAGCACAAGGAGAATCGCAAGTAGCCCAAGTTTAACTTTGCCGCTGATCATACCGTAGATATTCCGGAAGGCCGTTAGCCGGGACAGTTCGCTCCAGGCGATATCGAGACTTAAGATGATAGTTGAACGGGAGCCCGTGTCTTAGGTCTTTGCCATAAAAGAGGTTCCAGTGAGTGTTGATTTGAAGTATGGGCCAGGCAATACGGTTCCCTTCTAATACATGAATAAAGGCGCCGCCTGCGTCGCTTAACCTGGAAAAAAGCGCTTTATCATTAAATCCTAACTTTTTTGCTATTTCGGCGCTGTCACCACCGGATGTGATTGTATAGGCGCCATTTTTTTGGGCCTCCATGATGGCGGTTAAAATTTCTCGTTCCGGTTGCTCAAAGCCCGGTTCTTCTGATTTCCCTACAGGCCCTTTTTTATACATAGTTTTTGAGTTCAAGATATAAGATACAAATAGCTTTGTGGTCTCCCTGCCGATACTCCAGACATGAAAACGATCTTTGTCAGGATGTTCGTGGATTTCGCGGGGTGTCAAATTGAGTATTTGTCCATCATTGTTCACCATAAAGTCGATTGGCGCGATCAGTTTTTTTTTGCCGGCAGGGCGCTCATAAAGTTGCGCGAAGAATTTTGTTAGTCCTTTGTTTACAGAGTTGTCGAGAAAATTGTTTGTGGCAGCGCCAAAGTCGTATAGAACTCCTGGACGTATTTCCCGGCTCAGAACGGCCAGGACACCCGGAATTCCCGCGAGTAAAACGACCGGAACCTTTTCGGAAAGAACGGAGTTTTTTATAAGTCCCAGATAGTCGATTACCTTCAGTCCGCCGAACAGAGGAATAAAGGGCCGTTGGATAAAATTAATGACATGCTTATTTTCAGTCATCTCCTTTTCCATCTGGCGTCCCACCAGGTTGAGTCTTTGTGTAAAACCGATCATGGACGAATGCTTGCGGTGAGAAGTATTGAAGGCTTCATTGACGTAAAAATCAATTATCGGTTCAAGTATATTGACAAAGCGGGATCCTTTATTGACCTCATGAGGTCGAAGACCGGCTTTATCTTGGATGAAAACCTCGTCAATCAGGAGGCGTATATTGTTCAATACCAGAATTTCGCCGTTCTTCAGTCCTTTAATTTTATTAGTAATAACTTTAGATTCCGTAAGGTTCCCCAAATATTTAACAGTCCTTCGGGGATGAGTGTCTTTATTGATCAATTTTTTTATTATCGCGGCATGCTGGTCGAATTCGATAAAGTTGTTTTTGCCGACACGCCCCTGGTGGGCCACTACTACAACACGCGCGCCATACCCGGAGAGTTCCTTTAACGTTGGGATGGCAAGCTGAATCCGTTCCGTTCCGGTAACCCGCCCCTTTTTGTCAACAGGGGCATCAATGCCGCAGCGAACAAAAACGACCTTGCCTTTGAAAAACTTTTCTCCGTATGCCTTCTTATATTTTTTTCGATAGTTATCCTCTGTTATATCCTTTATCCCGTCACGCCATGCCATCCTTACAATAAGATCATCTATGGTAAGAAAATTAAGTTCAGCGTTTACGTTGTCAGAAGGAGTCGCGTCTTTGTTTTTTCGCTGATTCCTTCCGGCATTCCGATATTCTTTTAATATTGTCCCTACCCGCATTAACTATCCTCCGGAGTATTGTACTTAAATCGCTCAACTTAGGTTGTACTGAAGACAAGTAAGCTACATGTAAGCGAAACGTACCTATAAACTATAAAACATCTGGAATCAAGCCTTTTAAGGCGGGTATATTTTTGCTGAAAAAATAATCGCATTTTATACGATCAATTATCCATCATCCCGAGTCGTGCCATGAAGTATACATCCTGTAATGTTTGCGTTGCTGAGGTTTGCTTTGCTGAGGTCTGCGTTGCTGAGGTCTGCGTAGCTGAGGTCTGCGTAGCTGAGGTATGCCACGATGAGGGATGCCCAGCTAAGCT
>JAUWMN010000196.1 GCA_030613165.1 Desulfobacterales bacterium | reverse complement strand
ATAGGAGGCTGTCCGAGAATTATGTCCGTAACGAAAAAGAGTGAGAACGAGACAAAATTTTCGCAAATTTGAGGAGAATAGCAGGCCTATTTGACGAAAACTTGCGGGAATTTGGGCCGATTCTCACGCTTTTGCAGTAGGAACAGAATTCTCGGACAGCCTCATAGATCAAACAAACAATTTTTTGACAAAAGTCGTTTAAAAACGTAAATTAATGAAAGGAGAAAAAACATGTTACAGAAACTAAAAATCAGAAACCAGAAAGGTTTCACACTCATCGAACTGATGATCGTTATCGCGATTATCGGTATCCTGGCGGCCATTGCCATCCCGCAATTTATGAGCTACAGGGTAAGGGCCAACAACACATCCGCAGCGGCACTGTTGAAGGTTACGGTGAGTTCATTAGCAGCCTTAAATTCCGACCTGGCATGCTATGGAGTCACAAGAACCGGCAACCTGACTGGTAACTGTCCGGGCGGATCTGGCGCCGGAACCATCCTGCTCGGGTCAAGCAACTCCCTTCCTGCAGCAACAGCCGCATCTCCTGGCGCCATGGTTACGGGCACAAATAACTCAGGAGCTACATCTGTAATAAGCGGCGTAGGCTTCACGGTACCAAACGGTTGTGATATTCGAGTCAGTACCGAGGGAGCTCTTAATGCCACCTTCGAGGCCATTACGGAACATGCGAGCGGAAACAGGGCCTTTGGCACAGAAGCAGAAATCTCAGACATAATGTATTTCGTTCAAAATGAAAACTGGAATGGTACCGGAGGTCTTGATAATTCCGCACCTCCTACCCTTACAGCGCCTGCCGTGGGTATTACCGGACTCGATTTTGATCCGGCTGGAACTGATGCAGGAGTGGCAGGCGGTGGTCTGCCTACAACAAACTGGCACATCATGAGGTAAGATCGTTGTAAGAGAAGAAGAAGCGTTATGAAGGATGATTCCTGATTGGCGCTTCTTCTTTTTATTTATTCATCGTTTCTTTCAAGCATTCCCGAGCGTAGTTCAATGATTCCCATCCTGTTTGAAAACCTGAGCAAAAGTTTTACCTATGGGTTTCTTCGCCGTCAAAAGGTCCTGAAATCACTCTCACTTGAAATCAGGGAGGGGGAGGTATTCGGCTTTTTGGGCCCCAATGGGGCGGGGAAAAGCACGGCCATAAACACCGCCCTTGGTTTTATAAAACCGGATGAGGGGAAGGTGTCCCTGAACGGGACATCATCGGAAGATCCCTCAGCCAGAAAATGTCTTGGATATATGCCGGAGAACCCGCATTTTTCCGAGCACCTTACCGCCCACGAACTACTTGAATTCAGCGGTCTTGCCTCCGGCATGGACAAAAGAGCGTTAAAAGAAAGAATAGACCCGATCCTGACAAAGATGGAATTGCTCCCCTTCAAACATCGGACCGTGAGGACCTTTTCCAAGGGTATGAAACAGAGGATAGGTTTGGCCATGGCCCTGATCAGTAATCCTCCCATACTGATTCTGGATGAACCCATGTCCGGTCTCGACCCTATGGGGAGGAGCCTGGTGACGGATCTCATTCTTGAACTCAAGGCAGAAGGGAAAACCGTCTTTTTCAGCACCCACATCTTGAACGATGTGGAAATCTTATGTGATAGAATAGCAGTGCTTCATAAAGGGGAGCTCCTTTATTGCGGCTCAACACACGATTTTATCTCTGACACCGGAAGTATGGAAGATTCATTCCTGGCCCTCATAAAGAATAATCAGGAGACCTCATCGCCATGAACCACATATGGCTGCTGACCAAGATCACCTTTAAGGAAGGGATACGGAGCAATGTCTTATACGGCATAGCCATTTTATCCGGGCTCCTCTTTATATGCAATCTATTTATAACCCAGCTTTTTGCCATTGACGTAAGCAAGGTAGCCATTGACGTGGGCTTTTCCATCCTGTCATTGGCGGGCCTTTCCATTATTTTCTTTCTGGGCATCGGGCTTGTAAGTAAAGATTTACACCAGAAAAATATCTGTATGGTCATCTCCCATCCCATTCCCCGTTGGAAGTATGTTGTCGGCAAATTCTCCGGTTTGGCCCTCTTCCTTGTGGTTGCTATAGGTATCCTTGGTCTGTTTGCCGCCCTCTCTTTATGGGCAGGCACGCTGACCGTCGGGGGTCTGCACGTCCCCCGTGACTTTTCATGGGGTATGCTTTTCCTTGCGGTATTTTTCAATCTCCTTTCACTTCTTGTAGTACTGGCCGTGGGTTTTCTCTTCACAGTAGTTACGACCAGCCTCTATTTATCGATGCTTTTAACCTTTTGTGTCTACCTGATCGGAAACACGCTGGATACCATTGTCAAGGTGTTGGTAAGAGGAGATTTTACTCATGCGGATGATCTTTTTATAAAAGGGATGAAGCTATTGACATGGATCTTTCCCAATCTTTCGGCCTTTAACCTCAAAGCCAACCTTGCCTATGGATTGCCGCAAAGCGCTCATTATCTGGCCTGGCTGGCAAGTTATGGTCTTACGTATGCCGGTATAGTCATTATAATAACCGCGGTTATTCTGCATCATAAGGATATAAGTTGAAAAAAAGGGCGCTCATTATCACGATCATTCTTGTGCTCGCAATCACCGGGGGCTATATAGTGAGCGCGTCCAAAGTAAAGCGTTATCAAAGCCGGATCCCATCCTCACAGCGGGCCTCAGCGCTTATGGTATCTCCGGCGCTGTTGGAAATCGGGGCCGGGGAGTTCAAAGGGCTTCTGGCGGACTACCTCCTCCTGAAGGCATCTGTTTTTTTGGGAGGACGTTACGAAACAACCGACAGCGACAGGGAGGCGGTCTATACCCTTTTCAGGCAGTCTCTTGCACTGGATCCCTATTTTTTCCAGACCTGTTATTATATCCAGGGATACTTGCCCTGGGAGGGCAAGATGCCCAAAAAAGCTATCGAGCTCCTTGAAATATGCAAGCAACATCGTTATTGGGATTGGAACCCCTGTTTTTTCATTGGCTTTGACTACCTATACTTTCTCAATGACAACCTGGCTGCATCCAGATACCTTATGGAAGCCTCAAGGCTGCCCCATGCCCCTCTCCTGCTTGGCATGCTGGGCGCCCGCTTGGCCCAAAAGGGAGGACAGACAGAACCCGCGATTGTCTTTTTGAAGGCTATGTATGAAACGGCTGACAATGAAGATACAAAAAAACAGATAGAAATAAGGATCAAGGCCTTAGCCGGGGTATTGGTCCTGGAAAAAGGAATAGAACAATTTCAGGAAAAGTTCGGCAGTTCGCCGAATAGATTGGAGGAATTGGTAACGGCAAAAATCCTGAAACAATTACCCCAAAATCCTTACAAAAAACCTTATACTTATGAAGACGGGATCATAGAATTCTGACCTCCCCCCTTTTGTCATTCCCGCGCAGGCGGGAATCCAGTAATATCAACTTGTTCTGGCCTCCCGCCTGCGCGGGAGTGACGGAAAGTTGGACTTCTTACGAAACCATCATCCTTTTGACATTTTTTTCTCTACCTGTGCCAACAACTTCTGTGCCTCCGGAAAATCCGTCTTGATCTCCAACGCCGCCTTTATAAACTCTTTCCCTTTGGCAAAGTCTTTCATATAGCATGCAGCCACAGCAGCGTTGAATTTGAGATGGGGATCATCTGGCGCGACCGTGCTCGCTTTGAGATATTCATTCAGCGCGTCTTCGTATCGGCCCATTTTTCTGAAGGCTATACCCAGCCGATTGAAAATGTGAATAGAATTCGGGTCATAAATCTGCGCGTCCCTGAAAACCGCCTCCGCGTCTTCATAAAGTTCTTTGTCTAAATATCGTTCGCCGATATTCAAACGAATGGCCTGGTTGTCCGGATTGGAGATCAAAATAGAGTCAAAGATGTCACGGGCTTCGTCAAGTCTCCCCTCATCTAAGCATGCCTGGGCTCTTTGCATCATCTCTTCACGCTGTTCTTCCGAATATTCCTGATCGGCCGCTATAAGAGAATTCAGAAAATCGTACATCCTCTGGTTGTCTCCTTCAACAAAGGAAACCGGCCCAAAGTTGCTCTTAAACTCGTCCGATTTGGTGAAATCCGTAACTATTTTAAATATCTTTTTATCGATCAATTCTGTGTTTCTTTCGCTCAATTCGTGGGCAAGCCTCTGTTTAAGAGCATATACCAAAGCCCGTAGACGTCGGTCAAGAGGCGCGTCTTTACCGCGGACGTCCTCTAATTTCTTAGTTATCAGCTCAACAATGGCAAAGTCTGGAGTCCTG
>JAUWMN010000037.1 GCA_030613165.1 Desulfobacterales bacterium | reverse complement strand
CTCCAGAGTATCTCCAATATCAGACGCTAATGTTCGAATATAAGTCCCCTTGGAACAACAAACCTTAAAACGAACTTTGGGCAACTCTACCTGAAGTACTTCCAGAGAGTGAATCGTTATCTGCCGCGGCGGCTTTACGATCCCTTTCCCTGAACGCGCAAGCTTATAAAGCGGGACACCCTTGTGTTTCAGCGCTGAAAACATGGGAGGCGCCTGTTTCATAGTTCCTATAAACTTCGCGCATGTGCTCTCAATTTCGCTTTCAGTTAGCGACAAATCAGTCGTTTCGGAAATTATCCTGCCGGTGGCATCTTGGGTATCTGTACGAATCCCAAGCCACAGCGTGCCCTCATAAACCTTTGTCAGAGACTCCAAAATCCCTGCCAGACGGGTAGCTTTATTAATACAACAGACCAAAAGTCCTGTTGCAAAGGGATCCAATGTTCCGGTATGCCCTATTTTCTTGACCTTTAAAAGTCGCTTTAACTTTGCCACCACCCCCGCGGAAGTAATACCTGGGGGCTTGTCTACCAACAACACTCCGTCCATAAAACAGCTTCACTTCGTTTTGCAATTAGTCAAGTCGTCAAACAGCCAACCACCAACCACTCAACCACTCGACTTCGCGACTGAATCAGCAATCTGAAATAAGTGGGTTTTAACCGACTCGACAGTCCCCTCCATATTGAATCCCGATGCGGTGTAGTGCCCCCCACCGCCAAACCTTGCTGCGATCTCCGACACGTCCACTTTTCCTTTTGAACGAAGGCTGACGTGGACTTTTTCCTTATCGATCTCCCGCGCAAGAGCAGCAAACTCTGTCCCCTTTATGAATCGAGGGTAGTCAACAAATCCGTTGATATCCCCGGGACCGGTTCTCGTCTTTGTCATCATTGCGTGCGTAACCGTTACCATTGCAAATATTTTATTGGGAGAAATTTCCAACGAATTCAGAACCTCGGTCAAAAGTCTTAGACGTCCCTCGGGATAGGCGCCGTACACCTGTTGTGCCACAAACTGGGGCACAATCCCCAATCCTACCAGCTCTTCACAAATTTCAAACGCGGCTCTGTTCGTATTAGAAAACCGAAACGACCCCGTATCTGTTAAGATCGCTGTATAAAGATTTAAAGCTACTGAGTGTGTAATAGGTTGCTCCAACTCTTTGATAAGACGATACACGATTTCGGCTGCCGCGCAGGCGTTTGCATCGACTAATCGCAATTCCCCGGATATGTTATTAGTCACATGATGATCAATGTTGAGGACGGTTGCTGTCCCTCCGATCTTTCTTGAAATATCTCCCAAACGCTCCAAGTCACCACAGTCAATGACAATAACCACATTAAATGGTTCTACGTCGGCAAGCTTTCTTGTGAATTGATCCACGCCGGGCAAAAAAAGATATTGATCCTGGATAGGGCTATCGCAATAATATACAACCTCTTTCCCCATCATTTTCAAAATCTCGCCCAGAGCTAAAGAGGAACCTATGCCGTCTCCATCCGGATTGACATGAGTAGTAATCAAGAATCGGCCTTCATTCTTTATAAAAGCTGCTGCCTGTTTAAGTAAGTTACTTGTCATGTAAGTCTCTCAGTATCCGCTCAATATGATTACCATAATCAAAAGAGTCATCATAATAGAAGGCTAACGCCGGGACGTACCTCAGTTTGAGGTGATGTCCCAGTTCTCTTCTCATAAATCCAACAGCGCTTTTAAAACCTGCCAGCACTTCTTCTTGCGACCTTTTACTGCTTCCCATACAAAAATAGATACGAGCGATCTTCAAGTCGCTGCTGACCTTGACGCCTGTAATCGTCACCAACGACAGACGCGGATCTTTTATTTTTTTCAACAAAAGATCCGACACTTCAGCCTGAATCAGACCTGAAACTCTGTTTGTCCGTTTAACCCCGCTCATAAGCTGATAATTTCTGCTTTTGAATCAATAATTTCGGCCACATGCATATCATCAACCATATTAAAAACCTTATCCAGTTTCGAATTGATATACCGCCGATCATTACCAACCAGCGCAAAACCGATTTCCGCCCGCTGGAGAACATCATTGTCCGCAATTTCCGCGGCAGAGGCATTAAATGTATTGCGGATCTTTCCCACTACACTTTTAACAATCTTTCGCTTCCCCTTAAGAGAACAATTCCCCGGGATTCTTAACACAATAGAACCGATTCCTATAACCATGGTTTTAATTGACAATCCCTACAGTTTCGGCTTAATCTCCTCTTCGTAATAACATTCTATAACATCATTGACTTTGATATCATTGTAGTTGGTTATACCGATACCACATTCATACCCTGCCTGAACCTCTTTAACATCATCCTTAAAGCGTCTCAGAGAATCAAGCTTCCCGTTATAGATCACGACTCCGTCGCGAAGGAGTCGTGCCTGGGAATTCCGGACGATCTTGCCTTCGAGAACATGACATCCGGCAATGGTGCCAATTTTGGGAATAACAAAGGTCTGTCGCACTTCGGCCTTTCCGTAGATATGTTCCTCATAGGTTGAAGCCATCATCCCTACAATGGCCCCCTTGATGTCGTTGATGGCATTATAGATTACATCATAAAAGCGGATATCAACATTTTCCTGGTTCGCGAGTTCCTGAACCTTGGAATTGGGCCTAACGTTGAAACCGACCACAATAGCATTAGAAGCGGAAGAAAGCATAATATCAGATTCGGTTATTGTGCCGGTAGCCGAATGAACGATATTAATCTTCACTTCTGAAGATGGAAGCTTGTGAAGCGCATCAGCCAATGCTTCAATCGATCCCTGGACATCAGCGCGAATAATGAGATTCAAATCCTTGACCTCACCTTCTTCCATCTGTTCAAAAAGACTCTCCAGAGACAGCTTGCTTGTCGTAGCCATCTCCTTTGCCCGCTGTTGTTCAAGACGATGAAGGCTAACCTGCTTAGCCTTCTTTTCATCAACAAGCGCTACAAATTCATCACCAGCCATAGGGACGCCGGACAGTCCAATGATCTCCACCGGTATAGATGGCCCTGCTTTAGCAACGCGATTTCCGGCAGAATCTCTCATCGCTCTGATTTTACCGTACTGAGCCCCGCAGACCACTGCATCCCCTGGATGAAGAGTGCCGCTTTGTACCAAGACTGTAGCAACAGGCCCCTGCCCCATATCAAGGCTCGCTTCAACGACACGACCTCGAGCCAGTTTGTCGGGATTCGCTTTTAGCTCCATTACCTCCGCCTGAAGAAGAATCATTTCTAAAAGGCTGTCGATCCCCTCCCCTTGTTTGGCGGAAACTTCTACGAATATAGTGTCTCCGCCCCATTCTTCCGGGCTAAGCCCCTGTTCCGCCAATTCGCGTTTTATACGATCCGGTTCCGCGTTTGGTTTGTCAATCTTGTTCACTGCCACAATAATAGGCACTTTTGCCGCCCTGGCATGGTTTATAGCTTCAACCGTTTGAGGCATCACACCGTCATCGGCAGCGACCACCAATATAACAATGTCCGTTACATCTGCTCCTCGGGCGCGCATAGCTGTAAACGCCTCATGCCCCGGGGTATCCAAAAAGGAAACAATGCCGTCCCCTACCTTCACATGATAGGCGCCGATATGCTTGGTAATTCCACCAGCCTCACCCTCGGTCACGTTTGTGCTGCGTATCACATCCAGCAGTGAGGTCTTACCGTGATCAACATGACCCATAATTGTTACCACTGGGGGTCTTGGTTTCAATTTTGCCGGATCGTCCGCCTCCTCACCGATTATTGTTTCCTCTTCAAAGACAGCCCTTTCCACTTCGTAGTCAAATTCGGTGGCCAGCAGGGAAGCTGTTTCAAAATCCAATGCCTGATTCAGATTTGCCATTACACCCAATCCAATCAGCGCCTTGATGAGTTCAGCCGCCTTGATGCCCATGCGTTTAGCCAACTCTGACACCACAATGGCATCATCTATTTTGAGTCGGCGCTTAATCGCCTTGGGAGTCGTAATAGCGGTCTTTGCTACAGCCTTCAGGCCCAGGCCGCCTTTTGCTCTCTTTCTCTTCCCTCTTCCTCTTCCTCTTCTGTCATAGAGGGCAGCCCCTTCAATAACCGCCTTGTGACGAAACGAAGTCTTCTTGAAAAACTTCTTCTCATGTTCTATCTCGACAAGTTTTTTCTTTGATTTTTTCTTTGTTTTTTCGAGTTCTGTAACTTTCCCACCCTTCTCACGTTTGAGAGGTTTAGCTTTTCCCTTGGCCGAAACCGCCTCTTTTGCTGTTATCTCTTTCTTTATCTCCGGCTCCGGCTCAACAGGAACAACAGGTGTTGTTGGTGTAGGCATGCTGATAATCTTCGCTGTCGCTTCCTTCTTTTGTTTCTTTTTAGGCTTGGCCTTTTTTTCAGGTTTGAGCGCCTCGGCAACCGGCTCCCCGGGTTCAGGAGCCACCCTCTTTTCCTCTATTTTATGGACCTTGCCTACCTCCGGCTCTTCCGGCACGGGAGCAACGACTCCCTCAGTCGGTTGCTCCTCTTCAACAACCTTTTCTTCTGTTTCAACGGGCTCCGGCGCCTTTTTAGCTAATTTGCGTCTGCGAATTACCGTAGTTTTAACCCTCTTTTCCTCGACAACGCCTTTTTTTTCTTTTTTCCCAAAGAGTGTATCCTTGACACGCGCCACTTCAGAATCATCCAATACACTCATATGATTTTTTGCAGGAATACTCATCTCTTTTAGTTTTTCCAAAAGCACTTTATTGGTTATGCCAAATTCTTTAGCAATTTCGTAAATTCTGGCTTTAGCCATCTATTCCCCCCAAAACGTCCAGTCTCTTTGCTGCTACTTCCGAATCGTCAACCTTTCTTCGAAATGCTCTACTAAACTTATCTCCACGGATGGCTGCTTTCAGGCATTTTGCATTGAAGCAAAGATACCCTCCCCGCCCCCCGGATTTCTGTTGAACGTCCGGTCTTATTCGGCCTTCATTATCACAGACAAACCGGATAAGTTCATTTTTTGCCTGCTTCCTTCCGCAACCGATACACGATCTCTCCGGTCTATGCTTCTTCAATCGAGGGCTCACCCTCCTCATCCACGGAGGTTTCAGCCTCTTCGACACCTTCACCCTCTTCGACACCTTCACCCTCTTCGATACCTACCGATGGTTCTTCTGGTTCAGAGGTATCTGTCTCTTCCGCGGGTTCAGCCTCCTTAGCGCCTTCTTGCAACGTCTCTTTAGCCGCTTCTATAAAGGCCTCGGCCTTTTCAGCATCGATCCCTTTGGTCTGTACTAATTCATCCGCGGTTGCCTTGCTCAGCTCCTCTATTGAATAACAACCTGCTTCATATAAGGCGTCCGCGATCTCTTTCTCCATTCCGGATAAGGCCAATAAGGATTCATAACCGGTACGTAAGGCATCGCTATATTTTTCTTCGCTTTTAACGTCTATTCGCCACCCCGTGAGCTTGGATGCCAAACGTACGTTTTGACCGTTCTTCCCGATTGCCACAGCCAAAAATTCATCAGGGACGATCACTTCCATTGAGTTATTATTCTCATCAACAACAACCCGAGAGATTTCCGCGGGCGCCAGGGCGTTACAAACAAATTTCGCCATGTCCGCATGCCATGCAATGATGTCGATCTTTTCACCTCGCAACTCCTGAACCACACCTTGAACCCGTGACCCTTTCATGCCCACACATGCCCCTACAGGATCGATATCACTGTCACGAGAAACTACAGCAATTTTAGCCCTGATCCCTGGCTCACGGGCCGCCCCCATTATCTCTACGATACCCTCACTAATCTCGGGAACCTCTGCCTTAAACAGCATAACTAAAAAATTAGGATGGCTCCTGGAAAGAACAACCTGTGGGCCCCTTGTATCGCGTAGCACATCCAATACATAGGCACGAACTCTGTCTCCACGACGATAATACTCTCTTTGGGCCTGTTCTCGTACCGGCACTATACCTTCGGTCCGGCCAAGATTAACAATGATGTTCCCTTTTTCTATCCTCTGAACAATACCGTTTAGTATTTCTCCCTTGCGATCTATAAAATCTTCGTAGACTACATCCCGCTCAGCATCCTTCATTTTTTGAATAATAACCTGTTTGGCAGATTGAGCAGCTATTCGCCCAAAACTATCAATATCTATCTTAACCCCGAGGCTGTCACCCATCTCGGATTCGGGATCCAACTCTAAAGCATCGCCAAGGCTGAGCTGCAGATCAGGTTTTTCGACCTTTTCCACCACGTCCTTGAATTGAAATACCTCTATTTCTCCCAATTCGTCATTATAACCTACCTCGATTTCAACATCTATCCCGAACTTCTTCCTGGCCGCGGACCTGAGCGCCTCTTCCAGGGTGGCAATAAGAACCTTTCGGTCTATTCCTCTCTCCCGGCTAACCTGTTCGACGATTCGCTTGACATCTGATACCATGATAAAAACCCTTTAATTCCTTAATTCCTCAGTAGAAAAACCATAAAATAACATATGAGAAAGTTTAAAGTGCCTAAAGTGTAAAGTGAGCTAAAGTTGAGGAATGCGCCTTCGGCGCAGTTAGTTTCAAATTGATAGGCTACCTTAACTTTAGGCACTTTAGTTCACTTTAGGCACTTTAAACTTAAACGTAATTGTATTTATGAATGCATATACTAACTCCCTTAATCAATTAAAGTCATATATCAAGTCGCGCTTTTGCGATATATTCATACGGAATATCATATACTTTGTCGTCCACCTCCACACGTACTATTCCGTTTTGATATCCCAATAATACCCCCTGAAAATGCTTCCTTCCTGCTACAAGTGGGCCGGTCTTCACACGAATCTTCCGGTCCTTGAATCGATTGAAGTCTTCCACCCCCTTCAGCGGTCTATCCAATCCGGGTGAAGAAACCTCCAGACTATATGGCCCGGGGAGAATATCCTTGATATCTAATATGTCCCCGAATTCTCTGCTGATCGCCACACAGTCATCTATGGTAACCCCGCCTTCTTTATCTATAAAAAGAGCGAGTATCCATCTCCCTTGTTCATGACGATAGGTGATATCAACCAATTCCATCCCTTCAGCTAATAGAAGGGGTTTTGCCAACGCTTCCGCCTGCTTAATGATTATATTGGTCTGTTCTTGCATCTTAAATAAAAAAAGCGGGCTATTACTGCCCGCTCTTCATAGCGTAATTATTCAATAATCTTTATCGGTTTCTTCAATAAAAACCGCACATAAAACTATCAAAAAATCCACTAATCGAAGCAGGCTACCTTAAAAAATTAGAGGCGCCCCCTCAAAAAGGGAAACCAAGAGACCTTTGAAAAACTGTCGCATTTTTCAAAGCTCTCACTAAATGGAGCGGGCAACGGGGTTCGACCCCGCGACCCCAAGCTTGGGAAGCTTGTACTCTACCAGCTGAGCTATGCCCGCACAACGAATAAGACTACCGCTGTGTAAAAAAAATATGTTATGATTATTTTTTTTATTTGTCAACAGTAAAGAATCCTTGTCAAGAATCCTTTGCCGCCGCGTGAATGTTTCGCGTAAGTCTCAAAGAGACCGACAGTGAACCACATCCCCCACAATTACTTTATGAAGCTTTCCTTTGTCGTCTCGTACCATTAGAGAACCATCAGAGGCCACTCTCTCTGCTATTCCTTCCAACTTCTTATCTGAAAGGATGACCATCACACGCGCCCCCAAGGTATTACTCAATCTCCTCCAAGCCTCCAAAACTATTCCGAACGACTCTGTCAGAAATCGCTCATACCAGAGCTCCAATTGTAACAACAAGATCTTAATAATCTCTCGACGCCGGACAGGTCGATCGGCAACCATGTTAATCGAAGTAGCCAGGCTGCGAACAGATAATGGAAATTCGTCCGTTGATGTATTGACATTGATCCCAATTCCAACGATTACGAAATCTGCCAATCCATCTCCGGCAGTCAATTCCATCAAGATCCCCGCCACCTTTTTTCCGTTCACCAATATGTCGTTCGGCCATTTAATTTGAGGCGTTATACCAAAGCGTCTCAATGCAAAGGCAAGGGCTACCGCAACAACAAATGTAAGTTTTTGAACCTCTTCCGGTAAAATGCGGGGCCTTAATACAACAGACATATAGATCCCTTCTCCTCGGGGAGAAATCCATTCCCGTTCCATGCGTCCCCGTCCTTTGTTTTGGCTTTCGGCAAGGACGATGGTCCCTTCCGGGGCGCCGGCATTTGCCAATCGCTTTGCCTCGATATTGGTCGAATCGACCGTCTCGTAACAACGTATCAATCCTTTACCAAGCCAGCCCGTCTTCAGCCCTTCCTGTATGCTCTCCGGGGTATAGGATTGACGATTGACGATTGACGATTGACGATTGCACAACATTTTGATTTAAAATAGCCCCGCTTCGTTTTGTAATTGGTTGAGTCGTTAACCACTCAACTACTCAACCAATTACCAGAGGGCCACGTTGGAGTCAAGGGGATGAGGCCTTGACATTGCCCCTTTACCAACTTATATTTGTGTTACTTTAATTACGAGGCAGGTATGGCAAGCGATTATTATAAAACTCTCGGCGTAAACAAGAATGCTGCGGATGCGGAGATTAAAAAAGCATATCGCAAGCTGGCCATGAAATATCACCCTGATCACAACAAAGGAGATAAAGAAGCTGAGCAAAAATTCAAGGAGATCAGCGAGGCATATGCCGTATTGAGTGACAAAGAAAAACGCCAACAATATGATACGGTTGGCGCATCCGGATTTAGCCGGCGCTATAGTCGGGAAGATATTTTTAAAGGTTTTGATTTTTCCGATATATTAAAAGAATTCGGGGTCGGGGGCGATATCTTTTCAGGGAGAGGTGGACGCAGAGCCCAGACATTTTCTTTTGATTTCGGAGGCCGCCGCCCCTTTGGCGCCTATCAGACTACTCAACAGAAGCCGATCAAAGGCGCTGATATGGCATATATACTACCCTTAACGTTAGAGGAAATCCTTTCCGGAACCACAAAAACTATTGCTTTACAGAGAGAAGACGGACGTCAGGACAAAATTTCCGTCAAAATCCCCAAGGGGATGGCTCCCGGCAAAAAGCTCCGCCTGGCGGGAAAAGGAAAGCCAGGCCATTTCGGTGGACCTGGCGGGGATCTTTACATTCAGGTCAAAGCACTGCCTCATTCGGTCTTTACAGTGGAAGAGCATGATCTGATCATCGAACGAGAGATAAAATTGACCGAAGCGGTCCTGGGGACAAAAATAGAAGTTCCGACGTTAGATGAAAAACATCTCTCTCTCAAAATCCCTCCCGGCACTCACAGCCAGACAAAAATGCGTCTGAAGGGTTATGGGTTACCTTTCATGGGAAAGAATAAAAGAGGAGATCAATATGTCCGCATACTCGTAAAAACGCCCAAGCGTCTTACCAAAAAGCAAAAAGAACTGGTTCAGGAACTGGCAGTTTCCGGTCTGTAAGTCATCGCACCCTACCCCTTGGGGTTTAAAAGTCTTTCCAACTTGATCAGATTATCACTTTCACCTACAGCGATCACGGTATCTCCCTCCTCAATTGTAGCAGTAGAAGAAGGATTAAACATCATATCCCCGCTCGACTTTTTGATCGCTATAATGATTAGGTTCAGGTCCCGTCGTATGCCGGAATCCTGGAGTGGAATCCCTATTAAA
>JAUWMN010000255.1 GCA_030613165.1 Desulfobacterales bacterium | reverse complement strand
TGCACATCCTCCTGATCTGACGGTTTCTCCCTTCGTGAATCGCGATTTCGATCCATGTGTGTTCTTTTGTTGTGCCGATTTTTTTTACTCTGGCAGGCGCTGTCTTTTTGCCGTCTAAGATCACTCCTTCACGTAGACGTTTAAAAACAGAATAATCAGGACGGCCCTTTATTTTTGCTTTGTAGACTTTTTCAACACCGTACCGGGGGTGCTGGAGATGTTGGGCCAATGATCCGTCATTGGTAAGAAGAAGAAGACCCTCGGTATCATAATCGAGTCTTCCTATGGGGAAAAGACGTTTTTTCAGGCGAGCCACAAGGTCTGTAACCGTCGGCCTTCCTTGAGGGTCCCTCGCGGTGGTAACTACTCCCTTTGGTTTGTTGAGGATTAATGTAATCTTTGATTCAAGATGGCGGACAGGACGACCATTCACCCGGATATCATCCTTTCCGAATGTGACCGGGAAACCGGGTTCCTTGACTACTTTGCCATTGACCGTGACGCAGCCCTGGCGGACAAGGTCTTCGGACTTTCTGCGGGACGCGACGCCCGCGCGTGCTAAGACGACCTGGATACGCTCGGCCATGACTCTTCCAATTGCTCCATCTCCTCTAAGGTGGGAAGAGAACTAAGGTCCTTTAATCCAAATACTTCCAAAAATCGCCTGGTGGTGCCGTACAACATGGGACGGCCCGGGAGGTCCTTGCGCCCCATTACTCGAATCAGGTCCCGCTCCAGAAGTGTCTTAAAAATTCCCCCGCTGTCCACCCCACGCAGGTGTTCCACGTCGGTCCTTAATACCGGTTGTTTATAGGCTATGATCGCGAGGGTTTCAAGGGCCGCGCGACTCAATTTAGCCGGGCTCGACTGTTTCAGTTTTATAACCCAGTCTCTGTATTCGGGCCGGGTACGGAATTGATATCCTCCCGCCACTTCCCGCAATACAAACCCACGTTTTTCCGTCTCGTACTCGGCCATTAACTGTTGCAGTATATCCTTGACCTGTTGGCGGGACACACCACCCAGTACCGCTTCAAGTTGTTTAATACTGAGCGGTTCATCCGCCACGAATATGAGACTTTCTATGATAGGCCTAAGACTGTCCAGCATAAATCCTTATAATCCCGGAATTGACATGTTGCATTACCCGAATCAACCGGAGTTTCATCATCTCCAGAATAGCCAAAAATGTAACAATCAGCATCTTTTTGGAATGTTTTCCCAGAAAAAGCTCCTGAAGCGTGACATTCTTTTTTTCTTCAAGGATCTCCATGAGTTCTGATATTCTTTGCCTTACAGAAATGGCGTCCTTCGTTATGTCAACAAAATGTTCTTTTGAAGCATCTTTCAGTATACGCTGAAACGCGTCGATCAATTCAAAAAGCCCCACAGGCCTCAATGGCTTGAATGTCACATCGCCTTCTATCGCTTCATCCTGTGCGTCCCGGACAAAGGTGTCCCTGTCCAACAAAGACATCTGCGACAGTTGTTCAGCGGCGTTTTTCAATCTAAGATATTCCACAAGTGGCCGCGCGATCTCCATTCGGGGATCTTCCGCACCTTCATCCTCCTCATTGTCTTGCGCGGCGGGGATCAGCATTCGAGATTTTAGCTGCATCAAGGTCGCTGCCATTACCAAAAAATCTCCGGATACATCAAGGGAGAGTTCTTTCATCAGCTCCAGGCAGCCCAAAAACTGTTCGGTGACCACTGCAATGGGAATATCGTAAATATCGATATCGTTCTTCTTGACCAGGTATACAAGAAGATCCATAGGGCCTTCAAAGACTTCCCCCAATTGTACATTATAAGAAGCTTCTCCCATCAGATCTTCATCGCGGACCGCGCCTCTTCCATAGTCTGCCGCGCCACCGCGGCAGCCTTTGCGGTCCCCTCCTGTATGATCTTACTGACTACTTCCGGATGTTTCTCGTAATAGTCACGTTTTTCCCGAATCGGAGCAAGAAATTTTATCAGATTGTCAGCCAGGATCTTTTTACATTCCACGCATCCGATCCCCGCGATACGGCATTCACGATCAGCCCTTTGTATAATTCCTTTGTCAGAGAAGAGCTTGTGAAAACTGAAAACATTACAGACATCCGGATTGCCCGGATCGTTGCGCCGGGCACGTTGAGGATCGGTAACCATCCGGCTGACCTTGGAACTAATATCTTCCGGTTTTTCCGATATAAAGATTGTATTATTATAACTCTTGCTCATCTTGCGACCGTCAATCCCAAGGAGCTTTGGAACCTCGGTAAGTATCGGATCGGGAATCGGGAAGACCTTTCCGTAAAAGTGGTTAAACCTTCGCGCTATCTCCCTTGTCAATTCCACATGTGGAAGCTGGTCCACCCCGACCGGGACAGCATTTGCCTTATACATAATGATGTCCGCGGCCTGCAGAACCGGATACCCAAGAAAGCCGTATGTTGATAAATCCTTGTTGGCTACCTGCTCCTTTTGCTCCTTGTAAGTCGGGTTTCTTTCCAGCCATGAAAGCGGGGTTATAGTGGAAAGTAAAACAAACAGTTCGGCATGTTCCTTTAGATGCGATTGAATAAACAGGGTGGATTTATCAGGAGACAAACCAACACTCAGCCAGTCAATAATAATTTCATGGATATAGTCCTTTAAATTATCGGTATTGGCATAGTCGCTTGCCAGGGCGTGCCAGTCCGCCACAAAGAAAAAACAGTCACAATCGTCCTGCAGCCTTTTCCAGTTTGCCAACGCCCCCAGGAGGTTTCCAAGATGAAGTCTGCCCGTAGGACGCATACCGCTCAATATTCTCTTCTTTGCCATTCAGTAAACTCTCCATTCTAACTTAACATCTCAAAATGTGGTATTAGTTCACCGCAAAGGCGCAAAGGACGCAAAGAAAGGCCTAAAATGCTAAAAGCATAAGATACTTTCAAAGGAAAAGATTAAAAAAAACTTTGCGTTCTTTGCGCCTTTGCGGTGAGATAAACTGTTCTAAATTTCCCACAACCTATTGGTGTGCATTTATCTGCCAATTCTTCCGCACAAATTCTATCTCATCTCCCTTTGTTTTTACCTCCCCGTTCAACTTCGCATCGAGTACAGCATTCAAAATCTTACGATAGATCGGACCGGGTTTAAACCCCAACCCCTTCAAATCTTCGCCTCTCAAGAAAATCTTCATTGGTCTGAGATGTGTAATATAGGTTGAAATCGCCATGCGGGC
>JAUWMN010000088.1 GCA_030613165.1 Desulfobacterales bacterium | reverse complement strand
TAAGCGACTTTAACAAGTAATCGAATTTTTTCCCATGGAGATTGATTATTCTTTCTCTCTTGCCATTGTTGTCTACCGCAATATTGTCCTCATTGAGGAGATCTTTCTTGTATAGTCTGTCGAGGGCGGGAGAGTGCAGGTCAATATAGAACTCCTTTTTGGCCGTATTCTGCAAGGGCGCCGGCTTGAAGACCTCTATATGGATGTTTTCTTTAACAACATCTTTTTTGCCGCCCATGAATTCAAGATAGATAATCCCGTTGGTATGTTTACTCCCCACACGCGCATCAGTGTGTTCGGCATCAAGGATATATATCTCATTGCTTTGCGTAAAGAGGGTTGTGTGTGATATCACACCGCTTCCTGAAGGGATAACAACCTGGTCCACTTTTTGCTCAGGCTGGGCAAAATAGAGGTCCTCGCGGGGAATCACCTTCATCACCGCAGCCTTAAGATAGTCTGCGGTCAGGACCCTGGGATTTGGTAAATGGATAAAGGGCATCACCGGCACGGAGAGTATCCCTTCTTCCAGTACCTTTGTCCCTTTAGGTACGATAATGGTTCGGTTGCAGATCAGATTAATCAATTCCGAGGCGCTATATTTTAATTTTGGATTTTTCAAATAGATCTTCCCGACCTTTAGACCGGGGGACATGAGTTGATCTATGGTAAGCCCCGAAGAGTATTCCGGAATATAGAACCAGAACCTCGCCGTGTACGATATCTTATTCCCTTCAAATACAAAATCATCAAGCTTTTCCTGATTGATACCGAGCCTTGCCTTTGTGCTGTGCAGATCCGTGGCCAGGTATTCCGTATTGCGGTTGAAGTAATCCGACTGCTCATCTGAAAGATGTACAGATACGATCGCGGTTACTTCGTCTGTGTTCGCCTCAACGATTTCTACTATTTCGCAGTCAGGGCTTTCATTTAATGACATGGTCTGATCTATTGAGTTCATGAGTATTATACTTATCCTTATATGATGTGAGATCTGCGTAGAATAACCCTCTTTTGCCTAATGTTTGCTTCAGGTTCATATAAGGTCGGAAGAAAGAAGCAAAAGCTGAAGGAGCAAGAGCTGCTGATAATAGACCATCGCAAAGGTCTCTTCTTATTTGTATGAAAGTGTTAGGCTAAAAATATAGATGTGTCAAGAGCGGATGAAAGGTCTCGAGAGAAAGAGTGGCGGAGAGAGAGGGATTCGAACCCTCGGTAGAAGTTTCCCCCTACACTCGCTTAGCAGGCGAGCGCCTTCAGCCAGCTCGGCCATCTCTCCGCGTTTTTCAAAGGTCTCTTTTTTTCTGGCGGAGGGAGTAGGATTCGAACCCACGGAGCTTTCGCTCAACGGTTTTCAAGACCGCCGCCTTCAACCACTCGGCCATCCCTCCTGGAAGCCTGATTTATAACACTTCGTGAATCTATCGTCAACGCTTTAGTAGGCGATAGCTTTACATATTATCAAAAATAAGATATTTTTGATTCGTTTGTTCTTGACTGAGCTTTGCATACGGTTGTATATAGAATGTTTTGAAAATCGGCATAACTATGAAGAATTGCGTTCGTCAAATATATAATATGCTCCTGGTAGGGCTTGCCTGGCTCCTTTTGGTTCATATTGGCTATTCTCTGGCCGGCACACCTTCAAAGGTTGTTATTTTGCCTTTTAAGATAAATGCCGCCGAGGATTTGACCTATTTGAGGGAAGGCCTCAGCGATATGCTTACCTCCCGATTAGCTTGGGAAGGAAAGGTGATCGTGGTTGATAAGTATAAAACACAAGAGGCGTTAAAGGGAATATCGGGTGAGATCGATGAAAAAAGCGCTCGTTCCATCGGAGAAAAGTTAGAGGCGCATTACGTACTGTTTGGCAGCTTGACCGTCATTGGGGAGAATATCAGCATAGACGGAAGACTGGTTGATATTCAAAACCAGATCCCTGCCGTGACTATCTATAATCAGAGCAAGGGGATGGATACGGTAATGCCGACAATAAATGAGTTTGTCACGGAGATTAATCAAAAGATTTTTGGGCGGGAAGTGGGTACTACTAAGGAATCACTCCCCTTGCAAACTCCGACTACTTCTGATATATATACCCACCCTGAACGTCTCCTGGAAGATGACCAGAGAGTAGGGGGAAAGGATTGATCATTTTACATTTGTCATCTGTCATTTTTAATGATAAATGCCCAATGATAGATGATAAGTGACAGATAATAAGACCAAAATAAGCTCATCAAAGACTTTTTACGAAACAGTCAAATTTAATTCAGATTATGGCGATGTAGCTCAGTCGGTTAGAGCATACGGCTCATATCCGTAGTGTCCGGGGTTCAAATCCCTGCATCGCCCCCAACTTTAATTTTGAAGGAATTGAAACCCCTATACGACTCCGTGAAGACCTCACCCCCATCTCTTCCCAAGCCATATCTTCTGTAGCTTTTCACATTCTGCTAATGGAATCGCTTCCACTTTATCATGAAGCCGGTAATGTTTTTCCCCGGGGTAAACGATATAAAGCCTGTCCAAACAAAGATCATTAAGCGCGATGTGAATCGATTTTGTCATAGTCGGGGCATCGGTGCACTTAAACTCAAAGCCCCAACGCATACCTGCGCGGAAAAGTAAAAGATCAAGCTCAGCGCCACGCTGAGTGCTCCAAAAATATGCATTATCCGATCCTAACAGTGTCAGTAACTGCTCAAGGGCAAACCCTTCCCACGAAGCGCCGTAACGTGGGTGCGAACGCAAGGCTGCCATATCATCAATTCCCAAAAGCGTGTGCAGCAACCCGCTGTCTCGAATATATATCTTTGGCGATTTTACCTGCCGTTTTTTAAGGTTTTCAAGCCAGGGAGGCAGCACGCGCAGCACGTAACTGCCGGCAAGGATATCACGATAGTAGAGAGCTGTCTTCGGAGAGGTGGCAAGTGAACGCGCCAGCTCCGAGGCGTTCCATGTCTGTCCGTGATAGTGTGCCAGCATCGTCCAAAAACGGCGAAGAGTTTCAGACGGGACTCGAATCCCAAGCTGTGGAATATCGCGCTCCAAAAAAGTTGCAATAAACGCTTCCCGCCATCGACGGCTCGCTCCTTCCGATGAAGCCAGCCACGAGCGGGGAAATCCACCGCGAATCCATAAAGAGTCCTGTGCATTAGCGCTTAACTCGTCCATTCCGAAACCGGGCACCTGTACAAACAAAGCGCGACCAGCCAGCGATTCCGAGACGCCGCGTACCAATCCGGGCGATGCGCTTCCCAAGACCATAAACCGCGCAGGCGCATTAGCCCGGTCGGCCAGTGGGCGCAAAGTTTCGAAAAGCTGGGGTATGCGCTGTATCTCGTCTATGACAATCAGACCGCGTAATGATTCAAGGGTAATTTCAGGTGTTGAAAGGGCAGCACGTGAAGCCGCTCTCTCCAAGTCGAAACGATGAACCGCTGCACCAGTTCGGTTTTCGAAAATTTCGGCCACCATTTGTGCCAGAGTAGTCTTTCCTGTCTGACGGGCACCAAGCAGAACAGTAACCGGAGCCTCATCCAGAAATTGGAGTGTCTGGTTCATCAGACGTGGTCGTTCTATCAACTTCGACGATTGTCGCATATTAGGAGGATAACTCCCAATTATCCCTAATGTCAAGCGTAATATAACATTAAATTGAAAAGTATCGGACTTTTTACGACGCCATCAAAGGTGAGGGTAACGTCAAAGCAGGGGCGGGTTGTGGGTCACAATAGAACTTAAGCAGATGGCAAGGACTGCGGGCAAAAAGGGGCTCATCAGGCGCTTTTTGCAGAATCACCACGATCAGCTTCGGCCCTGAGTTCTTTTACTAACTGAATCACCTTGTTTAACCTTGGAACAAGGGATTGAAATTCATCTTTTTTCCTGAACCGCACCGCTCGAACATCCTTTCCTTCAATCAAATCATCAAGCGTTTGTTTAACACGGTAAATCGGCCCCACGATCCGGTGAGAAAAAATGACGACAAGTATACCAATAACTAACAAAACAGGAACGCTAAAGTGTAATAATCTAAGTAAAAAATCAATCCTGATAATTTCGACTCTAAACGTCGGGGCCTCACGTACGATAATCGGCCACATGGCGTAGAAGACCTGCCAGCCTACAAAAACGGTAAAAACCACCAGGGAAATAATCGTCATGTACAGCAAGCGCAATTGAAAAGATTTATCAATCAGATAATTAAGCCGCTTTTTTTTCCATTTCATATTGTTTTACCTACTATCTTAAAACAAATTTCGAACGTCCTTTGCTTGAAATCGCCCCCTTGGCAGCCGTGCCTTTCCGCAATAGAATTAGGATTGGACTTGCTACGTAGATGGAGGAATAGGTTCCTACAACGATCCCTATAATCATGGCAAAGGCAAAATCGTGAATGATTCCTCCTCCGAATATAAAAAGGGACACCACCACCATAAGTGTTGTCACAGAGGTAAGGATGGTTCGGCTTAATGTCTGATTGATACTTTTGTTGATAATTGTATCATACGCCTCTTTGTGGTATTTGCGCAGGTTTTCCCGGATTCTGTCGTATACGATAATGGTATCGTTCAGAGAATACCCTATGATAGTCAAGAGCGCCGCGACAATGGGTAGGGTGAACTCTTTGTCGAGCAGCGAAAAAATGCCCATCGTAATTATCACATCATGGATCAATGCGACAATAGCTCCCAGAGCATATCTAAGTTCCAGATAGACGCAAAGTCCCAACGTGACTAAGAGAGCAAGGACAATTAAGGTCGGGATATGCATATGAAACATAGAAAAGAAGTAAATCGCAATCAACAGCACCAACGCAACAATGATACCGGTGATCCATTTTGATTCGAATCTTCCCGAAATGTAGACGGCAATCAAGAGAATAGCAGCGAACAAGGCTTGAAGGGCCTTTTCACGGAGGTCCTTTCCCACCTTGGGACCGACCATTTCCACTCTGCGGACTTCTACTTTATTGTCGGGATATGTGGTATCAAGCTTTCCCTTGAGTTTATCGGCGAGTCTTTCCGAAGTTTCAGATGTTTTTTCGGCTCGTATAAGGTATTCATTTTCCTCAACGTCTCCAAACTGTTGTACAGAAGCATTTTCAACGCCTACAGTACTGAGGATTTCTTTGATATCGCCGGGAGTGATCGACTGCGAAAATTTTATCTGAATCAGCATTCCTCCGGCAAAATCAATACCATAGTTGGGGCCGCCTTTCATTACCAGAGAGGCAATGCTTATAATAACCAGTGTCAGAGACACAATAAAGGCTATCTTACGTTTTCCAACAAAGTCTATGTTGACGTTCGGTTTAATTAACTCCATGATTTCTCCGATTCGTTTTTAATATCTTCTAAATACTGATCTGCTTAACCTTCCGCTGGAGGAGAAAGTAATCAAAAATAAGCCGTGAGACTATAATCGAGGTAAAAAGACTTGCCAGAATACCGATACTTAAGGTAACGGCAAATCCTTTTACCGGACCCGTGCCGAATTGAAACAGGACCAGCGCTGCTATCAAGGTGGTAATATTGGCATCCAGGATCGTGAGAATCGCTTTGGAATATCCCCCGTCTACAGCAGCCCTGGGAGTCTTTCCGAGGCGAATCTCCTCGCGAATCCGCTCAAATATAATAACGTTCGCATCCACAGCCATACCAATCGTTAAGATGATACCGGCAATCCCTGGGAGAGTCAGTGTCGCCCTGAATGCCGCAAGGACAGCCGCAATCAGGATAATATTTAAAAAGAGCGCGGTATTTGCTATAAGACCAGCCCCTTTGTAATAAATAAGGATAAACAAGACCACTAAAATACCGCCAATAAGTATAGAAGAGATTCCGCTTTCGATTGAATCACGTCCTAAAGATGGGCCCACAGTACGCTCTTCCAGGATCTTAACAGGCGCGGGAAGCGCTCCGGCCCTGAGCACGATCGCAAGGTCGTGGGCTTCTTCGGTGGTAAAATTGCCGGTAATTCGTGCCTGACCTCCGGAAATCTTTTCTTGAATAACAGGAGCGGAATAGACATGTCCGTCAAGAACAATGGCAAGGCGTTTTTTCACATTTGCGCCGGTTACCTGTTCAAATAATCTCGCCCCTTTTTTATCAAATTCAATCGATACATACGGCTCATTGTACTGGGAGTCGATCTGGACCCTGGCATCGGTCAGATACTCACCCGTGAGATACGTTCTTTTCTTAATTAAATAGGGAATCCTTCTCTCCTGTTTGGTCACGGGATCCACCTCCACTTCAGTCAGTATCTCATCGCCTGGTGGAATGATCCCCTTAAGAGCGTCCTTAAGACTGTGGTCGTCATCGACCATTTTGAACTCTAATAATGCTGTCTTTCCTATCAACTCAATTGCTCTTTTGGGATCCTTGATCCCCGGCAGTTGTATCAATATCCGATTTTCCCCCTGCGGACGGATATCAGGCTCACTCACACCAAATTGATCAATACGGTTACGGATCGTCTCCAATCCCTGATCAACCGCCATTTTTCTGATGTATCCCGCTTCTTCCTCTTTGAGGGCCAGTTGAAACGTAGGTTCATCCCCGTTTGTATCCTTTGAGGCGATCTCGAGTATCCCAAACGACTTCTCTATAACATCCTCAAAAGAAGATGTTTGATCCGGATTTAAGATCCTGAGCCTAATCTTGTCCCCGTTAATACGATCAAGATCTCTGTATCTGATTTTGGCCTTTATGAGCGCTGTCTTGAGTTCTTGTGATATCCGCTCCATAGCGCTTTCAACCGCTTTGTCTGATTCCACTTCCAGCACCAAGTGCATACCCCCCTGCAGGTCTAAGCCGAGATGGATCTTTTCCGAGGGTAGTAGATTAGGCCACCATGCAGGCACACCAAATGATGGCAATACGTATACACAAGCAACCACAATTATCGCCAGGATCAAAATGGCACGCCATTTGAAAGTCTTCAATTGGTACTCCTTTT
>JAUWMN010000013.1 GCA_030613165.1 Desulfobacterales bacterium | reverse complement strand
CTCATAAGCTTCCGCAAAAATGTAATCCCATCCATGCGCGGCATTTCTACATCAAGGGTAATCACATCGGGGGCCTCTTTCTTCATCCGTTTTGCAGCCACGTAAGGATCCTCGGCTGTTGCGATTACTTCGATTGCAGGATCGGAATCTAATATCTCGACAAGAGTCTGACGGACCACCGCAGAATCATCAATCACAAGAACCTTTATTTTTTTACTTTTCATAGACTATTCGCTCTTTTCTATATTCCTAATCCTTACGATAGATAGTAGGCCCTGTCTGTCTGAATTTGGTGTCCAATCCATTGAGGGTTTCTGAATTTCCGATAAACAAGCATCCTCCATTGTTTAATTGATTATAAAATTTATTTACCAATGTCTCCCGTGTATCCCGATTAAAATAGATCATTACATTGCGACAAAAGATAAAATCCATCTTAGTCCGTATTGGAGAGAAGCTTTCCATCAGGTTAAAATATCTAACTTGTACACAACTTCTCAATTTCGGCACAATACGATAAAAACCGGTTTGGCTCCGCTCACCCCGCAAAAAATATTTATGCACATAGCGTAAAGGGATATGCTTAACAGTGTCTTGGGCATATACAGCCTGCTCCGCGGTTATTAACATCTGTTGTGAAATATCAGTGGCAAAAATCGAAAACGTTGTCTTTGGATAGGACTCTAAAAAGTCTGCAATTACGACAGCTAATGTATATGCTTCTTCACCTGACGAGCAGCCGGCGCTCCATACATTGATCTTCCTCATATTCCACTTCTTCTCCTCTAACACAATCTCTGGAAGCGCTTTATTTGTCAAAAAATCAAAGTGTGCGGACTCTCGAAAAAAATCGGTCTTGTTGGTGCTCACTACGTCAATCATATGAATGACTTCGTTTTTCTGACCCTTCGGGCTCATAAGATAATCGTAGTAATCGGAAAAACTTTGTATTTTGAGACTCCGTAATCTCTTCAGAAGCCGTGAAATCAGCATAGTTTTTTTTGCTGGTTGCAAATTGATCCCAACCCTTTTGTGTATAAATTCACTAAATCGTCTAAACTCTGCGTCAGACATCTTGGTATTAGCGGGTATCAATATTGATGTGTTACTATGCATATCTAATGCTATTCCTATTCTTCATTCGAAAGTAATCAAAACCTTTGAGACAATTACAAAATGTTCAATTTTGATGGCGTCGTAAAAAGTCCAATCCCCGATCAGGGTCGAGGACAGGCTTTCTGTCACTCCCGCGAAGGCGGGAGTCCAGAACCATCTGATATTACTGGATTCCCGCTCTCCGATCAGGGTCGAGGACAAGCTTCGCGGGAATGACGGCATAGGGTGTTTGGCGACTTTTTACGAGACTATCAATTTTATTAATGGTACATTGCTTCCTCACGCCTGCATGCGGTACGGACCAGTTGGGCCACGTCAAGGATCAACGCCACTGCTCCGTCACCCATTATAGTGGCTCCGGATATCCCCTCAACTCCGTGGAATACTTTGGCCAACGATTTGATCACGGCTTGCTTTTCTCCGATGATTTCGTCTATTACTACCCCGACTCTGGTGCCCTCTGTTTCCACAATAACCACCTGCTCGATATCGTGTTCTTCACTTTTTATACTGAACTCCTCTCGCAACCGGATATACGGTACGAGTTCGTCTCTCAACGCAATGATACGTTTTCCGTGAGCCTTTTCTACATCGTCCCGAGTTAACTCTACACATTCTTTTACGCAGTGCAGAGGCATGACATACTGTTCCTTGGCTACTGATACGATCAGCCCATCGATAATCGCCAATGTTAAGGGGAGACGAAGGATAATCTCTGTGCCTTTTCCTTGTTCGCTGGTAATATCGATAGCTCCTCGCAATGAATCGATCTCACGCTTGACGACGTCCATACCTACCCCGCGGCCGGATACATCGGTTACGCTGTTTGCGGTAGAAAAGCCGGGCTCAAAGATAAGCTTAAAGAGATATGATTCAGAAAGGTTGTCAGTACTTTCTATGAGCCCTTTTTCGAAGGCTTTTGCCGCTATTGCCTCGGAATCCAACCCGTTGCCGTCGTCGTGAATACGTATTACGACTTCACCTTCAGCATGGGTCGCCGTCAGTGTTACAGTCCCCCTCGGCGGTTTGCCCATTCTCTTCCTCTCCTCCGGAGTCTCTATGCCATGATCAATACAATTTCGTATAAGGTGGACAAGCGGATCATTGATCCGTTCGATAACCGTTTTGTCGAGCTCGGTTTCAGCTCCCTCTGTGACAAAATCGACCTCCTTTCCAAGGTCCGACGCCAGGTCGCGTACCATACGCTTAAATTTACTGAAAAGAGTATTAATAGGTAGCATCCGGATGCCCAGAACACAATCTCGCAATTCTTCGCTGAGACGCTCAATCCCCTCTACGGCGCACAATAGTTCAGCGCTCGTGACGCCGGTGGCTGCCTGACTCAACTGGGCCTGGGTGGTTACCAGCTCACCAACGATATTGACTAAGAAATCAAGTTTTTCAGCAGGAACACGGATGCTTGTTGGTTTGCTTACAGCCCGGTATTTTTTTGCGGTGTTCTGTTCTGACAGGGCGGAATTGATTTTTTCCCGCGAAACAGCCCCGGATTCTTGCAGCAACTCTCCGAGGCGAGTTAAGGCATCCTTAACCTGATTGGATGAAACATCTCCGCGGTTAATGAGTATTTCTCCTAACTTTGGTTGAAGACCGCTTCCTTCTTCTGCCGCACTACTTATATTTACAATCTGAACCTCGCTTTTATCCAGAACAAAGATAAAGACATCCTGGATAGCGTTCTCTTCAACATCGGTATTCAAAACCATATCCCAGGCTAAATAGCACTTCTCAGGATCAATATCAGACAGGTGAGGTATATACTCCGGTAAAAAGTGTGCTTGCAGTTCTCCCAATTCCGATAATTCCGCAATCAATCCCAACGGATTTATACCGTGCAGGAACAGATCCGGCCCGGCTTTGAAACGTATGCGATACACCTTCTGCTGTTTCGTGCTTCTTTGTGGCGGTGAATCGGATGGAGTAGCCGGCTCTTCTGACTCTTCTGCGAGACCTGAGCTATGGCCATCAGCAAACTGAGCAAAGGATTTTATAATCTCATCCCGCCTGTCCTGCTCATCGGTCTCTACATTATTGAGGGCATTCAACATGCGGTTGATTTCATCCCGGGAAACCAGTATTAGATCAATTATTTCCTTGCTTACAGCAAGTTCTCCCTCTCGAATTTTATCAAGAAAGGTTTCTACATAATGCGCAAAATCTGCTATCTCATCAAAACCGAACATAGCTCCGGAGCCTTTTATAGTATGCATGGCCCGAAAAATACAGTTTACCAACTCTGGATTTTCCATATCGTCTTCGAGATCAAGCACTGCTGTCTCCAATTCCGCCAGCAGCTCTCCGGCCTCTTCAAGATATGTCTGAGCAAATTTATCGCTTGCGTCCATGATATCTCCTTTATTAAACTCAAGACTTTTTACGAGATCATCTTGTTTAACCAATCACTTTTTTTATTACCGCAAGAAGTTGATCGGGTTCGAAAGGCTTAACGATCCAACCGGTAGCCCCTGCCTGTTTACCCTGTACCTTCTTTTCCGGATGCGATTCAGTGGTAAGCATAATAATGGGTACGAATTTATACGCGGGTGTCGCACGAATCTCCTCTATCAATGCGATGCCGTCGACATTTGGCATATTAAGGTCCGTTATAACCATGTGAATCTTTGCGTCGTTGAGTTTTGTCAGCGCGTCCCTGCCGTCTACCGCCTCTATTACATTATAACCCGCCTGTTTTAGCGTACAAATTAACATCTCCCTGATACTTGTAGAGTCGTCAACCGTCATGATCGTTTTTGCCATGATCTGTTCCCTTTGGAAATGTCCGTTGACCGTTGTCCGTGGCTCGTACTAAAACCATTTATCCTTGAACATTGCAGCAGACTGGGCGGCTTCAATACATGCCTCAGATATATTCGACCAGTAAAGTTCCTTACCTTCGCTTTCAGCTGATTTTATCGCTGAACACAAAAGTTGAAGTATTCCGGCGTCTATTTCTTCAACCTCACCAAGATCGATTTCAGGATGCTCGTTCTCGCTGATCTCCTTTATCAGGGCATCCCTTATCTCGCCTGCCTCTGAAATGGAGAGTACCCCCCTAAGTTTTAAAATCTGGTTTCCATTTTGTTGGTCTGTCACAATATTATCCATAAGTTATCCACTCCTTTACTCGTGCGCTATGGAGGCCCTGTCGATGTTATCATCCTTATCGGTTAAACTAAGTGTTTTTTTATGAATATCCCGGTCAATTTCCATTGCGTGCGGTCCATATTTGCTTGCGACATATATCTATAAGGGATTTTTTTTGTTTAGCCTTAGGTTGGTTCAAATAACCGGACAGAATAAAATCGTTAATTTTTTTTATAGAATTCTAAATGCTGATTTAAAATATGCTCTTAAGAATTGGGGAATTGAGGGATCGATGAAAGTTTATGCCGCACGGATCTCTGCTATAACTTGTTTCAGTTCTGCAATAGCGACACTTAAGTCACCGTTGGTAATTACGACATCATAAGAGGCTGCTTCTCTCATTTCTTTTTTTGCATCTTCAAGACGACGCGCGATAGACTCGGCAGAGTCAGTGCCTCGTTTTGCAAGTCGTTCTTTCAGCGCTTCAAAAGAAGGAGGCATAATAAAAATCGAGGTTGCATCGGGGTACCTGCTCCGGAGTTTCTTGGCGCCCTGAGTGTCGATATCCAACAATACGTCTTTTCCGCTATTAAGCGTTTTTTCCAATTTTTTTGCGGAAGTGCCATAGAAATTACCATGGACTTCCGCCCATTCCGCCCAATCATTGCTTTCTATTCTCTCACAAAATATATCTTGGATAATAAAATGATAGTCCACCCCTTCTTGTTCCCCCTTTCTGGGAGAACGGGTGGTGTATGAAACAGAATATTCAAGACCAGGCAACGCCTTTAAGACCGCGTTACAAAGGGTGGTCTTTCCTGCCCCTGAAGGCGCGGAAACAATAAAAAGATGTCCTTGCCTGCTCATTTATTCTATTTTATTCTTCTCCTCTTTTAAATCATACCCTGCCATGAATCGCTGGGAAATAGTCTCAGCCTGCACAGCAGACAAAATGACATGATTGCTGTCAGTAATAATAATAGAACGGGTACGGCGTCCATGGGTTGCGTCAACCAGGCGCGCACCTTCCTTGGCATCATCTTTTAATCGCTTCATCGGAGCCGAACTAGGTGTTACAATAGCCACTACACGATTTGAAACTACCATATTGCCAAAACCAATATTTAACAACTTTGATTCCATGCTCCCCCCTCAACAAGTAAAAAAATGCTAATATTCACCGCAAAGACGCAAAGAACGCAAAGCTTAAAAGCCCATTAAAGATTCTTCCTGTTTCATTTTTCATCAAGTTTTCCTTTGCGTTCTTTGCGTCTTTGCGGTGAGGCAATAAGAACTATTCCACATTTTGCACCTGCTCTCTTATCTTCTCCAATTCACTTTTAATCCCAACCACGACCTGGGACAACTCGGCGTCACCGATTTTTGAACCGATCGTATTTGACTCCCTGTTCATCTCTTGCAGTAAAAAATTAAGCGGTCGTCCTGAAGGCTCCTCTGAGTCTATTATTGAGCGAAACTGCCGCAAGTGGCTTGAAAGGCGAACAATCTCTTCGCTAATATCGCTCTTATCCGCCAAAAAAGCTGCTTCCTGCGCCAAACGGTTCGGATCCACCTTTACCACATCTGCCGCCAATTTTACAACACGTTCTTTTAACCGATTATAATACATCAAAGACAGAGAAGATGACTGTTCTCTGATTTTATTCAATCTTTCTTCAATTCCGCTGATACGCTCCAACAAATCTTTACACAGTGCGATTCCTTCCGTCCTTTTCATCTCTTCCACTGTATCAAGGGCTTCCCCAATACATAATGAAAGTCCATCCCAGAATTGATCCGGATCTATTTCAACATTTTCGGCGCTTACAATGCCTTCGTAGGCAAGTATCGTATCCAATGAAATGGGTTCCTCAACCTTAAGCGCCTCTTTCAATTTTTTCAAAAGAGAATAATAAGATTCGGCAAGAGGAACATTCAGCCGCAGGTCAATATTCGACTCTGTGTCATGTTTGACATCAACCGTTAGTTCAATGGACCCCCTAAAAACTCGCGCTCCAATCAGTTTTTTAATACGATCTTCCAGCGCTATCAAATATCTTGGCAGCCTAACAACAATATCGCGATATCTATGGTTCAGAGAACGTATTTCGACTGTAATCGCTCTATTATCTAACTTTGTTTCACTTCTGCCAAAAGCGGTCATGCTTTTGATCATTCGTTATTTTCCCTTCTCAAGCAATAATTCACCGCAAAGACGCAAAGGGCGCAAAGTTTTAAAGCTTATTGACAATTCTTTTAATTCCCTTTTCAAAAAATAATTTCCCTTAGAAATTTATCTTCCTCTTTATTCAATTTTTCTTTGCGTTCTTTGCGTCTTTGCGGTGAGATAAATCTGTCGCAAATATTTTCCCCTTACACCCTCCAAAAAGGTAAGCATCTCTCCGTCAGTATAATCCGGATACGTCCAATCAAGTGGGTGGAAGCTTCCTTTATTATAAATCAATGTCAAATCCGCATAAATTCCATCTCTTAAATATATGCGATGTGTATAATTTTTCCCCGTAGCCAACACAAACCGTTCCGCAAGGAGATAGCCTGGATCGATATTTACACGACGCTTGCCTCTTGACATAAAGTCTCTCTCGAGTTTATTGGTGAACAACTTGATGTCGGATAGGCTTTCCTGTTCTATCAAATCACCAAACGCGAACAAACGCCTGAACAGAGGCTGTCCCATCTCCGGAGTATAATAGTCTGTGTGGTGAAAAGAAAGCCAGGGGCTGATTGCGTCAGGCTGGCCACAATATGCCACCAGGGATTCGGTCACTTTGCTAATAATCACCTTGTCGTTCAAGAAGAGGCCGACAATTAGTTTGGCAGGTTTTGGTTTTTGTGGGGTACTCATCCTATACTTTCCATAACCTCATCCGGTATGTCAAAATTCGAATATACCTTCTGAACATCATCATTGTCTTCGAGGGCATCCATTAAACGTAGCATCTGTTCCGCGTCTTTTCCTTCGAGTTTGACATTGCTGTCCGGTATCATACTGATTTCCGCCATCACATATTTTATACCCTTTTTATCGAGAGCGCTTTTGACCTGTTCAAATCCAGCAGGAGATGTTGTTACCTCAAAGTTACCATTATCCTCGGCAATGTCCTCGGCGCCGGCATCAAGGGCCACTTCCATCAGTGTGTCTTCATCTACTTCCTTTTTGTCGACCACGATGAACCCTTTTGCCTTGAACATCCAGGCAACACATCCATTTTCCCCGAGACTCCCGCCCGACTTGCTAAAGATAAAGCGGATGTCAGCTACCGTTCTGTTCTTATTGTCGGTCAGTGATTCGACCAAGACTGCGGCGCCGCCCGGGCCGTATCCTTCATATAGGATCTCTTCATAATTAACCCCCTCCAGTTCTCCTGTCCCCTTTTTGATGGCCCTATCCATATTCTCTTTTGGCATGTTTTCTGCTTTGGCGGCCGCGATAGCGCTCCGAAGTCGCGGGTTACTGTCCGGATCACCTCCCCCCATTTTGGCAGCAACAGTAATTTCTTTGATCAGCTTGGTAAACACCTTCCCTCGTTTGGCGTCAGCTGCCCCTTTCTTGTATTTTATTGTGCTCCATTTTGAATGACCTGACATACGACCTCCCTAAATTCATTGTCGATTGACGATTGAAGATTTGTGAAAGACGGCTCAATCGTCACTCTTCAATCAACAATCTTCAATCCAATAACATATATCTCCTTGCTCGCCTTACGAGTACATTTGGGCCTGAGCAATTTTATCTTTTCAAACCTTTTCTTTGATATCTCTAAAAATTCTTCAAAACCATCCCCCTGAAACACTTTGCACACAAACGCGCCCTTTGGTTTCAGATATCTGGCGGAAAGATTAAGCGCCGCTTCGCAGAGACGCAATGACCGCTGTGTGTCAACAAACTTGTTGCCTGATGTTTGGGGTGCCATATCACTTAATATCGTATCAAATCCATTGGCAAATTCATCCAGTACACCCTCATCCATGCTTAGAACATCCGCTTGAATAAACCGAACGTTCTTCGGCATTGAATGTTTCAACGGGGCAATATCTACCCCTACAACCAGTCCGGTTTTACCAACCACCTTGGAGGTGAATTGAAGCCACGCACCAGGACAACACCCCAAATCAAGAACCTTTCCACCCCGTTTTACTACAGAACATTTCTTTTGAATCTCTTCAAGTTTATAAACCGACCTGGCTAAGTAACCTTCTTTTCGGGCCTTTTGTGCATAGTAATCATCCCATTGGTTCGATTTCATGTTTTTTTATTACAGGAGAGACTTAATTGTGTCAATATTTACCTAAAAAAAGACTTCAAGGGTTGAATTTATTAAATATTTTTTTTCGACAAACCGAAAAGTAACTTATGTTAATACCAAGAGAATTATTTGCAAACCCCTATGGTTCGTGTTAAATATAGTGCCATGAAGCAATCGAAATTTCACATACATACGTTAAGTATCCTGTTTTTTTGGAGTTTGACGTTCATCTTTGCTCCTTTTTTCGTATCTGGAGCCCATGCTTTCAAACAACCTGAAGAGAATACGCCTGAGCATTTACTGAGCCTGGGATATATTCCAGATTCAGTAATTGCTCTAAGTTCCGAGAACAACCCAACCCATGCAATAATAGTTGAAAAGGCCTCACAGCAACTCTTTATTTTAGCCTATGACGGGACCATAAGGGTCGAACGAAGCTATCCTTGTTCTACGGGAATGAACAAGGGGGATAAAAAACAATCAGGAGACCGGAAAACTCCGGAAGGCGCTTACTTTTTAATGAAAAAATTCCGTAAGAGAGAGCTTTCTCCTACTTACGGGAGTCTTGCTTTCCCGATCGATTACCCGAACTTTCTTGACACATTGGAAAAACGCGATGGCAACAGTATTTGGCTTCATGGCACTGATAAGCCATTAAAACCTCGTGATTCCAATGGCTGCGTTGTCATGAATAATAATGACATCCGAGCGGTCTCCAAATATATCAAGCTGAATCGTACTCCTATTATAATAGAGGATAAGATCGATTGGATTCCTATTGATCAAGTATCGGAAGAAAAAGAGGGGCTGCTGACATTCTTGAACGAGTGGAAACATGCATTCGAACAGAAAAATCAGGGTCTGTATTTAGCCTGCTATAAAGATGAAGCAACCGTCAACGCTCCTTTGTGGCACACTTGGGAACTCCTGCACAAAAAATGGAAGGACGATATAACTGACTTTGATCTAAACATAAAAGATGTATTTTTGTTTAGACAGGGCGATACAGTAATAGCCCTGTTTGATGAAGTAGTTACATTTCCCGGCAATCCTATGATAGCAGGAACAAAAAAGCTTTATTTGACTAAAAATGATAACCACTGGAAAATAATTGGCGAAACGTGGCAATCACCAACAAAAGAGAAGCTTGCAGATCAGCGACTTGCCGCCCTTACAAAACTTGATCAGATCCGTGACGAAAACCGTGCGATCACCGAAGTCATAAAAGGATGGATTAAGGCGTGGTCGGAAAAGGATCTGGAAAAATATATCTCGTATTATGCATCCGATTTTAGATCTGGGAAGATGAATAGAAACGCATGGAAACGGTACAAAAGATATCTTAATAGTTTATATGGCCCTATCACTATAACCTTTCAGGATCTTCAGATAAAGCAAAGGCGAGATAAAAGAGTGGTCGCTTTCCGACAAACCTATAGCGCTTCTAAGAGCGATTTGTCTGATGGATATAAAGCTGTTGGCATAAAAAGGCTTTTCTTAAAACGTATGGGCAAAGAGTGGGAAATCTATCGCGAGACATGGGAGGGATCTTGAAAAAAGGAAAACAGTGGACGATACTCTGCGTGGGAGAGTCGGGGAATATTGCATCCATTAAACTATCAAAGAATTCCCTTATTATGATAGGGAGCTTTCTTGGAATCTCTTTTCTTTGCGCTATTGCCGTGCTCATAGTCTATGCCGCCATTAAGGTCGAAAACTTACAGTTACAATCTTCTCTTGAAGCCGTTAAGGCAGAGCTAACCAGTGAAACCGAAGAAAAAGAGAATCTTGTGGCCCAACTTCTTATTGTGCGGGAAGACCTCGATCCTAAACAGAAGAGTTCCAGACCATCTAAAATAGAACCAAAAAAACCGGAACTCAAACCGTTGAAACCCGCGTTGGCTAAGCAGACCGCCCCCCTTGCCCAAGCCACACCTCCTACTGTCCAAAAAGTTCCACCAATTAAGATAGTTGTGGAAAATTTCAAGCTGCGTAAAGACCCTAACACCAATCGGGTGAGATATGAGTTTTTTCTAAAAAACAAGCAGCCACGAAAAAAGGCGGCGTCAGGTTATACGTTTGTATTGATCAAACCTGACAAAGGGGATCCGACATCCTGGCGTATATCTCCGAAAAGGGCCTTGTATGAGGGAAAACCAAAAAATTTTAAAAGAGGCCAGTTATTTTCAATTGCTCGTTTTAAAACCGTCAAGGGCTATATCAAGGATACCGAATCAATAGATTACTGGGAAGAAGCGGTTGTGCTGGTTTATTCCTATTCCGGGGAACTCATCGTGGAAAAGGTGTTTGACTACCCGAAGCCGAAGCCGAAACCAAAAGTGGATACATCTCAAGAGGAAAACAAACCAGTACAGACTGACATTTCTATACCAATTCAAGTGCCACAACAGGCTCAAGAACCACACCAGGCTGAAACATCAGACTAAAATGACCAATATAGAAAAAAAATATCAAGTCATATCGACAACAATTATACTCCTGTCGATATTGTGCTGTTCCTTTATTTTCCCGGTGGTGACATGGGGTCAGAAGACGCATGACGTTTTTTTCGAAGGAACCGATTATGAACTACATATCTATCGAAGCCATGGAAAAACGCCCGGCAAAACCATGCTCCTTATAGGAGGCATTCAAGGAAACGAGCCCGGAGGTTTTCTCTCTGCTGATCTTTATGCCGACATTGCCCTGGAAAAAGGGAATTTGATTGTTGTGCCACGAGCCAATTTCCTTTCGATTCTCATGAATCGAAGGCAAATCAACGAAGACATGAACCGCAAGTTTGGGGATGACTCCCGCATAAATTTTGAAAAAAAGATCGTCTCTATTCTCAAGAAGTTGATCGCTGAAAGTGACTGTCTTTTAAATCTGCACGACGGTTCCGGATTTTATTCTGACAAGTGGGAAGGACCGAATAGAAACCCCAAACGTTACGGGCAATCGATAATTGCCGACTGTGAAACATTTCATGACGAAGCAACCGGAACAACTATCAAACTGGGTGAAATGGCCAAACATGTAGTTGACAAAATCAATTCGTATATAAAAGACCCAAAACATTTTTTTCACTTTGCCAATCACCGAACCGCCGATTCTGACACAGTTCATTCGGAACAGCGTAGATCAGCTACCTATTACGCCTTATACCAGCATAAAATTCCCGCGTTTGGTATTGAATCAAGCAAATCGCTCCCCTTGGCGATGAAGGTACAGCATCACAACCTCGCTATTAATGCCTTTATGGAACATTTTGATATTGTTCCGGAAAATCCTGGAATCTATCTGGACCCCCCTATTTTGAAGTATCTTGTGGTCGCCATCAACAACAACAACCCTATTGTAGTTGAAAACCGTCGTACACTTCATATTCGCAAGGGAGATGTCATAAATATATCTCACTTAGAGGCAAACTACGAGCGGGGACTAAGTATCGACATTTTCAACTATGGAACGGTCAATGACTATCGAAAAAATCTACGCATTACAGAATCGACACAGGCTGTAGTACGCAAAGATCACTATCATTGTGGGAAAATTGACATTGTAGTCAATCACTCAGATACGCCGCTTGAAACGGATTTTACGACTCAATCCGTGAGCTATTTCATTCTTAACATAAACGGAAAAGAACGAATTGTGCGAAACATGAATTGTATCACGATTGTCAAGGGTGACACCCTCGAATTAGTAAATGTGGAAACCAATATAAAAAAACCGACTGATATTGTCGTCAACTTCAAAGGGTTTGTGGGCAACAAAAGGGATAACACCGGCGAAGACCGAGGCTATCTTATCCATACCGACAAGGACTTAATGACTCGCTATTCCTTGAACAAGAAAGGCATGCGGTATCAGGTAATTGTCTACCTGCAAGATGCTGAAATAGGAAAGCTTTTTGTCAACCTACAAGATCCATTGTTAAATCATGTCATTGTAGAATTAAATCAAAAAGAGAAACGATGCATCTTCCCGGGCGAAACCCTGACCATAGGGGTTAGTGACATCATTAAGATTGTGGATGTCAAGACCAACATTGAGGATAATATAGGAGTATACACCTTTATAAAAGACCCTAATGGCTCAAAGGCTATTGAATGCATTACAGGAGAACCATTTCTTATCCCTGATAAGGTTCCGCATGCAACATCTTCCAAAAATCCTTTACGGTATAGGATATTAGTACAGCGTGAAAGCAAAGTGCTCGGATGGATAAACGTTGATCTCAAATCTTAAGGAATGCTCTCATGAAACTTAAAAGAGAACAGCTATCGATTATCGATAAGGACCTCAATATAGAAGGTACTCTGCAATTCAAAGGGAAAATAATTGTTGCAGGAACCCTTCGGGGAGACCTTCTCGGAGAAAGGGCCCTAACAGTCAAGGGCAGTTATATGTACGCGGATGTAAAGGTTGACGAAATCAGTATCGGCGGAACCTTTGAAGGGAACATCATTGCCCATAAGAGATTAAGAATATTAAATACCGGCAATGTTACCGGCACGCTATTTTGTAATACCTTAATAATAGAAGCAGGAGGAATGCTGAACGGCAAAGTAAAACTTCTTACCCCCAAAAGTACTATCTCATCTTTAGAGATAAAAAAGACAAAATCCGCACCTTAGCTTGTAATCATTCTCCTCACCGCACGCAAATAAAGGTCCAACGCGATAAATTGGAAGTCTTCAGACATGCCCTACAATAATACCTGAATCATTCGGACCTTGGAAAGAAAGTCGGCGTATTTCCCTTACACCAACCCCATCCAACATCTCCATTATTTGATTCTCAGCGTAGGACCGGCCCTTACGGGTGCC
>JAUWMN010000049.1 GCA_030613165.1 Desulfobacterales bacterium | reverse complement strand
GGCACCCTGATACCCAACCCCCATCCGCGCCTTTTCCAAAAGCAGCCAGTATAAACTTGGGGCTCATCCGTACGTGACAGGGAATCCTGATGACGTTGATATTGGTCGGGTACTGCAGACGGTTGATACCAGCAAGGTCAGCTGCTCCATAGCTGCACCAGTTACATAGAAAAGCTACAATTTTTGGTTCCCAGTCTGACATTGTAGAAATCTCCAATAATAAGTTTGAAGTGCCTAAAGTGAGCTAAAGTGCCTAAAGTTGCGGTACGCCTTCGGCGTGCTAATTGATAACCCAATGCCACTGGGCTTTACAAACTCTTTTTTGCTGGCATAATACATAAATATGCCATGCTGGCACTTTAAGTTTCAAGCAGCTAACTTGTCTGGTAAAAGTTAAAATTGGCTGCGCCGGAGGCGCATTCCTTAACATTAGGCACTTCACACTTTAGGCACTTTAGCGCACTTTTTTTATAATGCTACTTCATTCATCGCAAAGATCTGCGCAAAAATCTGACTATTATCAAATCCTTTCAGATGGATGGCGCCGGACCGGCAGGAAGCTACGCATATACCGCATCCTTTGCACAGGGTGGACAGTATTTCCGCCTTGCCGCTCTTGTCATTAAATTGTGGCGCAGAATAGGGGCAGACAGATACACACACACCGCAACTGCTGCAGTCGTTTGGATTGACATAAGCTACTGTGCCGCTCACCGAGATGCTCATCGCCGACAGAAGCGTCACCGCTCTTGCCGCCGCGGCCTGAGCCTGTGTTATGGATTCATCTATTGTTTTCGGGGCGTGGGCAAGCCCGCACACGAACACGCCGTCTGTGGCAAAATCAACGGGTCGGAGTTTGACATGCGCTTCCACGAAAAAACCGTCATCATTCTGCGGCACTTTATAAAACTGCGCCAATGGATTCTTTTTCTCCGGGACAATGGCAGAGGCCAAAATCAAAAGGTCCGGCCGGATTTCCATCTGCCGCCTGAGCACGCAATCATTGAAAGCAACCTGTAAATCCCCCTGCTCGGCCGCTACTGTAAGCTCCTTGTCAAAATCATAGCGGATAAAGTTAATCCCGCTGAAACGCGCTCTCCGGTAAAGATCTTCTCGCAGGCCATAGGACCGCATATCCCTGTAAAGAACAAAGACGTTCATTTTGGGATTGATCTCTTTGAGCTTCAGGGCGCTTTTAATCGACTGCGTGCAGCAGACCTTAGAGCAGTAAGGCCGTTCCGGGATACGCGAACCAACACATTGTACAAACAAAGCCGTGTTGAGCTGTCCTAACGAGGGATCGTTATCAATCAGTCGCTGCTGAAATTCCAAGCCGGTTACAACACGGGGATCTTTGCCGTAAAGATACCGGCTCGGCTTGAGCGCCGAGGCGCCGGACGCAATGATCGTCACCCCGTGTTCCAGGACTTTGCTCGCGCCATTGTGCTGGATCGTTGTTTTGAAATCCCCTACAAAACCGTTCACATGTTCTATCTCGGAATTCAGGAATATCTCTATGTTTTTGTCGGACTGTACCTCCTCTATCAGGCCGGTTAAATATTGTTGAATGTCCTCACCCCGCCAGGTTTCGTGGAGATGCCGTGCCTGTCCGCCAAGGGTATCGGTCTTTTCAATCAGGTATGTTACGTAGTTCTGCTCTGCCAGGTTCTTGGCCGCCACCATACCTGCGACGCCTCCCCCAATAACAAGGGCCTTCTGATCAATCTGCATAACAGGTTCGGTCAGGGGTTCAAAGAGGGCCACTTTTGCCACGGCCATTCTAATGAGATCTTTGGCCTTTTTCGTGGCTTGCTCGGGATTATCCCTATGTACCCAAGAGCACAGGTTGCGGATATTGGCCATCTCGAAAAGATACTTATTAATGCCCGCGTTGATTAAAGTCTCCTGAAAAAGTGGTTCGTGCGTCTTAGGGGTGCAAGCCGCGACAACCACCCGATTCAATCGTTGCTCTTTGATGACCCGGGTTATTTTATCCTGGGTGTCCTGGGAGCAACTGAACATGTTTTCCTCCGCATAGACAACACCGGGTAGACTTTGCGCAAACTCAACCAGAGGAGGGACATCAACAGTGCCCGCAATATTTGTTCCGCAACGGCAGACAAAAACGCCGATTCGAGTAGGTTCCCCGCGTATATCAATCTCTTCGGGGATATGCTTTGTGCTTGTTAAGGTCCACCGGGACTCGGCTAATTTACTCCCCACCGCTCCGGCAGCAGCGCTGGAATCTATAACTGAGGACGGAATATCCTTTGGAGCCTGAAAGGCGCCGCAAACATAAATGCCCGGTCTGGAACTCCGGACAGGTTCAAAGCTGCTGGTGCCTGCAAAATTATAGCGATCAAGTTCGATACCCATTTTTTGAGCCAGGTCCGCACTTTCCCTGCTTACGCCCAGCCCCACGGAGAGTACCACCATATCAAATTCTTCTTCAACCCTCTTGCCCGCCTCATCTACATAGCGGATAAGATGCCTCCCTGTTCCATTAACCGGGGGAATGCCGGTAACCTTCGATTTGATGAAACGGATCCCTGATTCATCCTTTGCTCGGTTAAGATATCTCTCAAAGTCTTTTCCGTAAGTGCGGATATCAATATAAAAAATGGCTGTATCCAGCGGCCCCTTGCTGTGCTCCTTGGCCAACATGGCCTCTTTAATGGCGTAGGTACAGCAAACAGCGGAGCAGTAGCCTTTGGCGCCCAGGTGCTCATCTCTGGACCCTATACATTGAAGCCAGGCAATCTTTTCAGGCTCTTTTTTATCTGATGGCCGAATTAGGTGTCCACCGTAGGGTCCGGAAGCAGAGAGAATCCTCTCGAATTCCAGGCTGGTCACAATATTGGGATATTTCTTGTAGCCGTAAGTGTCATGGACTCCCGGATCAAAGACCTTGCTCCCCAGGGCTAAGACAACAGCCCCTACTTTCAGGGTTAATTCCTTCTTTTGATCGTTAAAATTGACAGCCCCATTGGGGCAGAACTTTTCGCAAGCCTTGCATTTCCCTTTGATAAAATAGATGCAATGTTTTGGATCAATGACGTATTTTAACGGAACAGCCTGAGGATATTTTACATAGATTGCCTTGCGCTTGCTCAGCCCGCCATCATACTCATTAAGCACCTTTTTGGGACACTTCTCGGCACACAGACCGCACGCAATGCACTTATCAGTATCCACATAACGTGGATGTTGTGTCACACTGACCTTAAAATTCCCCTCCTCTCCGGAAACGGAGTTCACCTCGGAAAGGGTTAGCAACTCTATATTGATGTGCCGGCCGACCTCTACCAGCTTAGGAGACATAATACACATGGCACAGTCATTGGTGGGAAAGGTCTTATCTAATTGCGACATCATCCCGCCGATAGAGCTGGACCTTTCCACAAGGTAGACATAATAACCGGAATCGGCCAGGTCCAATGCCGCCTGCATTCCGGTGACTCCGCCGCCAATCACCATTACCGAGCCTATTTTGTCCTTTGGCATTTTTATGCTCCTCAAGTCAAAAAAGATGCGACACCGCTGATATCGAGTTGATTCATATGGATGCCCAGCGTCTCTTTATCGATGCCCATACACAGCCCAAGCAGTTGCGGATAAAGAATGGAGGCAAGATGCTCCTCATTCCCATTATGGGAGACCATCGTCTTCTGCACTGTATCAAATTGGAGGTGACAGAATGGACAGGCCGTACACAGATAGTGAGCGCCTGCTTTTTTGCCGTCTGTCAGCTTCTTCTTGGTCAAATCGATCGATAGACCGTCATTAACCCCTGTTAAAGGAGCGCCACAGCATTCCAGCTTGCTGGTCCAGTCGACACTTTCAGCGCCTGTTATCTCCACCAACTCATCAAATAACGTTGGGGCAACCGGGTCATCGAACCGGGTGATCTTGCTCGGACGTAAGGCATGACACCCATAATGGGTAGCAAGCCTGAGTCCTTTATATGACCCGGATATTTTGCTCTTTAAGGTATCAATGCCCACATCATGATAAAGCACGGAAAGGAGATGCTTGACCTGAATCTTGCCGTCATATTTCAGGCCTTTTTCAGAAAGCAGTCTATTGACTTCCTCCCGCGGATCTCCGTCTTCCTTCATTATATGTTCTGCTTTCTTCAGGCTGCCATAGCCACATTTACACATGACCAATATGTCGAGGCCCGCTTCTTCGGCCAGGGCCAGGTTGTTTGCCGCGGAAAAGAGAAATGCCCTCTGATCTATATTTTGCATAGGATATCCACAGCAGCCAAATTCCGGAATGTCCACCAGTTCTATGCCCGTTTTTTTTAAAACCGCTCTCGAAGAAGCCTCATACTGACTGACTCGGGCCGGTATATTGCAGCCTAAAAACAATGCGTATTTCATCATCTTGTTTTAACCTTAATTTGACCTAACGTTCAACTATTTTAATTTAATCACAAAACCACGAAAGTTCGAAAACACGAAATTTGATTTACTGCTCTTTTTATCTTTAAAGTACTTGTAACTACTCAGGTTGTTAGGTTCACGCCTGAACTTTGAACCTGAGCAGTTACCTCTTTTTTTTCGTGCTTTCGTGCTTTCGTACTTTCGTGCTTTCGTGATAAATCTTTTTCACTTGGGATTTTCACCTAATGCCTTTCCCACATTTTTGACCGCCAGATTTTTTAGTTGATACAAAAGATCAGTGACCCTAACATCCTGAGGGCAGTGTTCCTGGCATTGATAGCAGGTCACACAATCCCAGAGCATCCTTGGGCCGGAGGCCATATCAATCAGACCCAAACCGAGACAGCACATGATTTGGTGCGGCAATAGGCCCAGGGCCTTTTCAGGATTGTCGTAGTTCCCTACCACGGGGCATATCGTAGTACAGTTCTGACAGCCAAAACAATAGGCAAAGGTATTATCCTCAGGTCTTTGACCCAGTCCCTCCAATTTTCCGTCTTTGAGAGACAGATGCCTGTCTTGCTCCATTAGTAAATCGAATTCGCCGGCCACAGCCTGTCTTGCCGTTTCAAGGGGGGTGGAATACTCATCCGGTGCCGGCTTCTCCCGATTCAACCCCCGGACAAAAGAAAATGGAGAAAGAACTAAGGGTTCCGGATATCTTCTTTGAACTAAATTCTCTCTTACATTAAGCCACAATTCTTTTAGGTTGATCCCGGCCGGACAAACCACGGTGCACCGATCGCAATTCGTACAAAGGTGAACTCCTTCCTGAATAGCTCTCAACTCTGTCCGGCTAAGCTTTTTTCCGGCGGCAAGGGTTTTCAGAAAGGGCATCTTTTCTGAAGGTAGAATATATTCATTGCCTAAGGCCTCAAATGCCATGATCACAGAACACCTGAGACTGCAGGTTCCGCAATGCATGCAGGCATCCAGCTCCATGGCTTGCCTTGTCGCAATATTCGCGGGGTCTGATTTGTCCTTTTCCATGACAGCATTGACAAGTAAACTTATGGGGCTGGCGATGATATGGAACATCTTGCTGAAAGGGAGGTAGGCCAGGCCAAAAAAGCAGGCAAGGATGTGGATATACCACAAAACGTTAGAGCTTCCCGCCCGATCCAACGTTAAAGCGATCGGATTCAGGATTTTGGCCAACGTATATCCTGTAAAGGCCCATTTTGGAGAGGAATGACAGTCGGCGCAATTCATCTCGTGAATTTCCCTGCCTTGTGCCAAAACTTCTTGATCAAAGGGCCCTTTCACATTCGGGGAAACCACCCCAAGATCCTGAATCCAATAACTTTCAAGTACTCGTATTTCCTTTTCGTCAACCAGACCGCTCCAATTCTCAACCATGTTCTGAAACTCGGTGTGGGACATAATTTTTGTCCCTTCCAGGAGTACGCCCGAAATCATAATGACGGCCAGGATAATGATAACGTAGTGATCCATGGCGTTGGTCTTGAGACGAGGCACTTTTAGTACAAACCGTCGATATACGGCAATCCCAAGTCCGGCGATTACCATAACCCCAAAAAGATTTCTCAGAAAAAGAAACGGGTTTAGCGTGGAATAATACTCGCTAAACAGTGACACGGTTATAACGTCATCAAGGGCATGCATAAGCAACAACAGCATGAAACCGCCATATATGAGCATATGCATAAACCAGCGGAGAAAATTTTCTTTCAGAATCCTTCTCTGTAACACCACATCAAGCATGAAGACCTTTATAAGGATCAGGATTTTTGAACTGAAAATAACTCCCAATATACCTTTGGCAGCCGCAAGTATTCTCTCGGAAGTTGTGATATTTTTGGCCGAAATGCCGATTTTTCGTGAGAACCATGTAGAAATCTTGTAGATCAGGCCGAGAAGGAAGATGGCAAGAGAGGTATAAAGAAGTACATTAAACACCATATAATGGGCCTCCTATGCATAGCATGGTTCAGATATTTTTTTTAACCAGAGGCTTGCGCGGGGCGCCAAAATATCCTCAACCTGTAGAACGTGTAGTTTGGCCCCGCTATCTATAAAGACGTGTGTAAGAAGAGCGGTATAAAATTAGTTGCCTGATCAGATAGAACAAACTATTTAGACGAGTGACGTCCTTCCAAAGCCATCTTGATCTTTTGCTTTAGTTCACTCAAATCAGAACTTTTTACCACATAATAATCCGCGGCAATTGATTTCAGATCACCTTTAAACGAGGAGTATGCGGAACAAAGGATAACAGGAATATTATAAAATTTTTTCCGAATGTCCTGCAAGAGGTCAAGGCCATTGTACTCTGCCATTTTAATGTCCAGAAGCACTAAGTCCGGTTTCTCTGTATCGATTTTTTCAAGGAGCTTATAACCATCACCGGTAGTGATGACATCATACCCCTCTTCCTCCAGCTCTTCTTTGTAAAGCATGAGGATGACCTCTTCATCATCCACGATAAGAACTTTATTCTTATCCATAAGTACCTCCCCGAGGTTAAATGAGTATCCATTTATGGATGGACAATGGTTAGCTCATGCACTAAAAAAGCAAGGTTTAAAATTGTGATCTATTCTAACCATTTTTTCAAGAGATAAGGCTTATTTCTTTCAAATATAACACATTGTTCTTCAATCATCTCTTCGGCTTGTTGGGTAGTCATTGGCTCCGATGCAAGAACAAAGGAACAGGTGCGACCGAAATAAAGAGGTATCAATGCCTCCATAATGTTTGTTCTTTCTACCACTTTGTTTTTATAGGCCACCGCAAAATGGGTAAGTATCATAGCCCACAAATTAGCGGGAAATTCAAAATTTGTAAAAGAAAGCGCTTTTATTTCATTAAGTTTTTTATAAATATCTTCGGAAAGAAATAGTTCCAAGATCTCACCATGCTTATTCATTCCTTCAAGAAAGTTTTGATGCAAACGTTCTACGTTTACATCAACGGCAGGGGGCATCTCAATCTCTCCAAGGCCAAACCCGATTATGGCTGTTGGCTTGCTCCATTTAATTTCTTTCCAAAAATCAGTATCTTGTATCATCAAATCAAACATGGTCCCTACCACCTGTGAAAACATCGGCCCGAGGGCCGCGCCAGGGTCTTTGGGCTTATGAATCTTAGGCCTTCCCATAAATGATTGACAGATCGATATATTGTTGGTGATTGCGGTTGTCGTCATCCAGATATCTATCCCGAATTGAGAGATAGCGGATTCCCACATATCCTGTTTTAAATAAATTTCCGATAGATTTCCTGAAAAACCAAAGTCGCCGCCGATCGGTTGTCGAACCCTGCGGCCATATATTGAGCGGAGCATCGGATAGGCGATGTTGTTGGTAATTGTCCCGTCATATTTGTGACGTACATATAGCGGCGCTACAAAACCAAAATCTTCAAAAAGAGGCTCGCCAAGATTTTTGATCCAACGGGGAGTAATACTCTTGAGATCGGCGTCTACAACCACTATTGCTTCTGCGCCAAGTTCACAAGCCTTCTGGAAGAGGTTTTTAAAATTATTTCCTTTACCTTTTACCCCAGGAGGAGTCGACAGATATACCTTAGGCACCTCGGTGGGAGTGCCCATAAAAGCCTCTTTGGTCCCGTCGGAAGAGTGGTTGTCACAATTTATGATTACAGAATTTTTATCCCCAAAATATTTTATCAGTCCTTCGCTTGCTATTTTTGTTGGATAGGAAATAAGGTCAGCTTCGTTATACGAAGGAATTCCAACTATTATTTCCGCGGACTTAATTTCGTTTGGATTTTCTTCTATCATAGAAAAAGTTCCCTATGGCAATTTGAAGAATGTGTGAGGCTAAGGTGTGAAACATTAGTATAATGCTGTCATGCTATCTTAACTATTAACATCAGTTCTATAGCATATGTAGCGGACACGGTCAATTACTAAAAACACAACACACGCTAAGGAGACAAGTAAAAATAAGTTGTACGGATTGCGCCGAAATTTTGTTTGTTTTCAAGACGCGCATAACGAGTTATGTAAGCCTTGACGCAACACAGAAAGCAAGCAAAAGGACAAGCAAGATGTGTAAGTTATTTTTACTTGACGACTAAGTCACAAACCTAT
>JAUWMN010000079.1 GCA_030613165.1 Desulfobacterales bacterium | reverse complement strand
TGACAAAATCGACGGCATCGGACAACCTTCTGGGTCTTTTTGTCTTAGTCGTCAATCTGGGAATTTATGGATGGGTAGTATGTCGTGTAAGGAAAGACTAAACGTAACTGTAAGCCCTCAAAGAGCTTTTGAACAAATGCCTTGGCCGAATTGCATAAAGGCATGTGCCCCCAATCTTGCACTCACGATGAGCTCACTACCACTTGATTCTTGCCCAAAGATTTTCCCTTGTAGAGCGCATTGTCCGCATCGGAGATCAATTTTTGTAGGTAATGCTCCCAGTTTCCTCTCTCGTGTTCTATCCTCTCATGGGCAATACCGATGGTTGCAGTCATCCCAAATGTATCGCCCTGGGGAGTGTAGAAGGAATGCCTTTCGATAGCCTGCCTCAGCCTTTCGCCCAGCATTTTGGCATCTTCAATCGTGGTTTGTGGATAGACCATTATAAATTCCTCTCCCCCGTAGCGGATTGCGTACTTTTCATCTTCGTCCTCGGGTCCGCCCAATCTCCCCACCAGATCATAGCCCCGTTTTCGCGACGCCAAAAGCGTCCCTATTTCCTCCAAGACATAATCCCCGACTTCATGTCCATATGTGTCATTTATTTTTTTAAAGTCATCGATATCAACCATTAACAAGGTAACTTCAAAATTGAATCGGGAACTGCGCTTGAGTTCCGTCTGAAGCCTTTGGAATAGGAATCTTCTATTGTAAAGACCGGTGAGAGGGTCACTGATTGTCTCTCTGTCTTTGCACAAGAGTTCGTCATAAAACTTACTACTAAGGATAAGATTTATGATCTGATTCTTAAACACCTCGAGCAATTCCTTTAAAAGCTCTTTTCTCTGAACCTCACTCTCGACTATGATGATCCCCAATTGATCATTGTCGCACTTAAGAGGAATGATACATCGTTTTTCGTTAAAGACCAATTCATTACTGTCAATAGCCTTTCGGACCTGTTTGTCACGGAGTATTATCTCCTCGTCCATATCTTTATAACAGCCTATCCCTTGGCCATATTTTAAACCCTCTTTTCCCAGCACACAGATCAGGCCGTTTTCTCCCCTTAATAACCCTGAAATTTGGTAAAGAATTCCGGAAATAAGATTATCCACACTAACCGGAGGTATACGCGAAAGATTAGCAACTGCTTTCAATATATATTTTAGCCCGTTCTTCACATACTCTATCGATTCTATATATTCCTCTTCCCGCCTCCGGCGGTTCCATGAACAGATCAGATTAATAGCTGCCTGCACCAGCTCTTCGGGGTTAAATGGCTTCTTAAAGAACAACCAATCATCCTGCCGGTTTGCGGGGAATAATTCTCTGATCTCGGAACAGGCCCGGTCCGAGTATGCGGTAACAATAGCGCACAGTATCCTTGGGTCAAGTTCACGTACAGTTCTTATAGTTTCAAACCCATCCATACCGGGCATTCTCATATCAAAAAAGCCGACCGCGATAGGATTGTCTTCCTTGATCCCTTTCTTGACTATTTCCACGGCCTCTGCCCCGGAAGAAGCCAAAAAAACATTAAACTGTCTGTGCTCCCTTGCATCTGCCTCGCCATCTTTTTCTATAAGCGATAGAACCTCGGAAACTTTATCGTTTGTGTTCCATCCGAGTATGCTCGAATATGATTCAAGGAGAGTCGGTTCATCATCTACAAAAAGAACATTATCATTTTCCTTGCCCATCACGCGTCACCTTTTTCATAAACCATCACCCGTTAAATAGGAAACTATCGACCCTGCTTAAGCTCAAACCATATACGAAAGGTTGCCCCCTGGCCGGGTTCACTTTTTTCTACGCACATATCACCATTATAGCTTCTTGCAATCCTGCGGCTCAAACTGAGCCCCAGACCGGTACCTTCCCGGCCTTTTGTTGTATATTGTTTAAAAATATCTTCCCGGTTCTCTACCGACAAACCAACACCATTGTCTGAAATACGGACATTAATTCTATTCCGCTCAGCATCAAACCAGCCGGTAACATTGATTTGCTTTTTATAGGCGCCTTTTTTTTCGTCTACCGCCTGAATCGCGTTCCGAATGACATTTGAAAATACAGAAATCAGCTCTACAGCATCAGCCTTTAACGTGGGCATCTCTGTTATATCTTGGGTTATCTGAATATCACGCTTGATGATTCCGTCACGCATGCCTTCTATGGCCTCGTCAACAACATTTTTGATCTCTACATCTTCTATTATCCTCTGTCGTCTCGACATTTCCCTGAATCCCTCAATCAGCCGAACAATCCGCAATACTTGGCCCTCCATAAAACTTAGGTCCTCCCCGTATTGTTCACGTTCAACATGCAACGCTTCGCATATCTGCTTCAGGAGGTGAATGTCGTTACTTCCGCACGTTGTACCGTCGACGCTCCGGATCAAATAATCCAAAAGGTCTCCATTATTCAACCGCTCGTCCCATTCCAAAATTACTTTGCGCATCGCTCCCATAATTTTCAACATGTCGGAAGCGCTCTGTTGCCGCAGGTGGATCCGTGTAGATATGGCGGTAAGGGGATTCAATATCTCATGGGACATCTTTCCGGACATCTCACCGATTACTGCCAATTTCTCCGTCTGCAATATGGCCTCTTGGGTTCTACGCAACTCTTCCATTGTAGATTGGAGTTCTTTATTTTTTGCATTCAATTCAAGGGTGCGCTTTTCTACAGTTTCTTTTAAGGCCTCAGCGAATTTTTCTTCTGCCGTGACATCATATTTCACAACTACCCTGCCGATCATAGCGCCATTGTCATCCTGTACAGGTGAAGAAAAGAGCTTTATCCGCTTGTAGGGCTGTTTTATTGACATGGCACCTTCAACCGTCGCCTTTGGATCCTCGGCACACTGCTTGAGAAACGCCATCATCTCATCCGTATCCACAACATTATCCCAGATGTGAGGAACCACTTTGTTGGGGATCGAGTCACCAGGGCTGAGAGGAATTGTTATCTCTAACAATTCTATGTACTTTCCATTTATCTTAATGATGTTAAAATTGGGATCGACCAACGCCAGCCCATTCGGAAGACAGGTGATTGTAGCATCGAGCATTTTGCCGAATGAATAGAGTTCGGCTTGCCGGTTTGATACTTGTGCTGTAGGTTTCATAAAGAGTGGCTCCAAGCAGAGACCTTTGCATAACGCGACATTTTGAGCGCTGACGCTTCACTTCGTGCTCGTCAGGCAAGTTGAGCGAAGTGAAATCCCGTCGCCGGGGGAAGGCGAAAAAATAGCGCTGACGCTTCACTCCGTGCAACCGGAGGAAAATACATAGAGTATTTCGAGGATAGCGCTGACACTTCACTCCGTGCAAATTTTAAAGCCTGTTGACAAATCCCGCTCATCGGGGACGCCGCATCACGGAGAAATGGCAGTTATGCAAAGGTCTCGCAGTCATCGATTCCTCGTGTTATGGACCTATTGTATTATGTATTAACTATCGGGGCAACAGCATAAAACTTTAGAATACCCTCAACAAACTTGATGGTTTAGTAAAAACGCCGACAAAAATGCAATAATGTGCCAAAAATGGGGATGAAAAGTGGAGGGGGTAACGTCCATTGGCAAATTAGTTAACACCTTACCTTGCTGAGGATATTCCATTTTATGCCGCGATGAGGCTAAGGGCATTGAGTGGTGGGACCGCATTCTGAACCTTGATACAATTCAATGCAGAAATCCGGCTTCCAGGCGACTTCCCAGAGGTATCCATCAGGATCTGTAAAGGATCCGGAATATCCTCCCCAACTTACGTTCCATATAGGTTTGATGACTTTCGCGCCGGCTCCCTTTGCTTGATCAAGCACGGTGTCAACCTCTTTCAGGGACCGAACATTGTGTGCAATTGCAAAACCGGAGAATCCCGTTTCGTGAGATAGCACGGTTGCATGTGTAGCGATCCCTTCATTTGGGCATAAGGATAGCCAGGTACCTCTCATAACGAAGAACACGATTCCTTTACTGAAGTTCCGTAGCGGCAACCTAAGCCCATTCCGATAGAACCGGATGGAGCGAGCTAAGTCTGATACACTGAGTGTAATGAGGCTGACCCTGGGTTTCACGGGATGCTCCTCGCGCACGACTTCCTTCTCAAGCACTGCCGATCAACCATATCGGCAAGGGTCCAGGAATCCAATATCTTGTTGATTTCGTCGTATATCTCTTTCCATATCTCATAAGTGACACATTCTTTAACCCGGTGACATGTCTCAGGATTATCTATACAATCTACCGGGAACATAGACCCCTCTAAGGCATCGACAATATCCCGCAGCTTAATCTGGTGAGGATCTCTGTTGAGTGTATATCCCCCGCGCACTCCACGTACACTCCTGATGAGGCCGGCCACTTTCAATAGTGGAATTAGATGTTCCATGTACTTGACGGAAACCTCCTGTCTTTGGGCTAAATCCTTTAAGGAGACAGGGCCTTTCTCGTAATTCAGGGCTATATCCAACATGGCCCTTGTTCCATAACGCCCTTTAGTTGACAATCTCATTTTGTTGCCCCCGATTTTATCAGAATCTGAAACTACCTCTAATATAAAATTAGTGTACAACAAACGGAGATGTCAACAATGAACAGCTGTTTTTATTCTTCTTTTGGCTTCAAATGATCCGGTACGATCGCCATCCTTATGAGAATCGGTTTCAAAAAACTCCACTTGATTCCGATATGGTATACCTCTTCAAGATCCCTGATCGCATCCCAGCAGTTGTGGCAGGCAGAGATTACCATCTTTGCCCCGGTTGCCAGTATTTGATCGCGTTTGACCCTCAGACCTATGTTTCTTTGCTCACGGTAACGTCCTATCCCGTTAAAACCTCCACCACCGCCACAACAAAAATTGTGCTCACGGCCTGGGACCATTTCGCGGAAATCCTCCGCTATGTACGGCATAATTTTTCTGGTAACGTCACACAAGCCGGCATTTCTGACATAGTTACAAGGATCTTGAAGCGTTACAGGCTCTTTGATCTTCTTTGAAGGATCGAGCTTGATCTTTCCCGTTTCGAGCGCCTCTAACACCCATTCAACATAATGCATCGACGGCACGGGTGTTTCGCCGCTCTTTATCCCGGCCCAGTAAGGTCCTTCCGTAATAGTGGCCCGGTGCATATGGCCACACTCTGTACAAATCATTCTCTTTGGTTTTAGCCGTTCCATTGCCTCGTAGACCCATTCTACGTGCTGCTTGCAACACGCCCAGGCGCCGGCAAACATGCTCAAACTCGTCGATTCCCATCCCTTGCTGGGAACGGTCCAATTGTCACCGGCTAAGTGAAACAGAATCGCGGCCTCTGCAATGTCCTCCGGGTAGTGTTTTGGTTCCCGGGCATTGACTGTATACATATAATCCGCGTCAACCTTATCAACAGGAATGTTCAGGCCGGGCCATTCATCCTCATATTCTTCCGCCATCCACTCACAGGTTTCGACCCAGTCTTGCACGGTAACATCCATCTGGGCATTGAATACCCAGTGCATACCTGATCCGATCTTCATTTCATAAGGCACGAACCCCTGAGAAAAACAGAGGCCTCTCAAGTAGCTGAACATGACGCCCATATCAATACCGTGAGGACAATACTGTCCGCAACGGTTGCAGCAGGTGCACTTCGACCATGCGGTATCCATGCAGTTCTGCATGAAAGCAGTGTCCACATTTCCGTTTCTTTTTACCAGCTTACCAAGGGTAGACTGTATCTTGTACGCGGGTACCTGCTCGGGATCCCGGTCGTTTGCAAGATATAAGAAACAGCTGTCAGCGCACATACCACAATGAGCACAAATCTTAAGCCAGGTACGAATGCGGGATTTGCACGTGGCATTGAGGGTGTTCTTCAGCGCCTCTGTATCGACAGGCCATTCATTGAGTTCCTCGTAGTATCTTTTTCCTCCTCTGTCCGCCAACAAAGCCTCGATTCCCTCTTTGGTTTTTACAGGTTTCCTGGTAACAAGGGGTGGAAGGTCTTGGCTTTTTGCTTCTTCTGCCATGTTGATCTCTCCTTAGAATGGAATTATTAATATAGAAACAAACATTGCCACGAAATATTGAACGTATCGCAAATACTGAGGACGCCTTAAATCCTACTGTTCCGGTCGGAATAGTAGCCAATAGCAACCAACGTAGTCAAGCAATTATTCTCATGTAGGGAAGTCGTAGAATCCCGCGGATTTTGACATTCTTCGAGGGAAGGAATTGGAACGTGGCTATCGGGTCGGATCAAGTTAACTTGTTGACTTTAAATGGTAATCGACCATAATATGGGGTATTTTGAGCCTTAGAGCGACAGTTTTGGACCGCAAATGATGCCTCTAAGAAAATCAAGAAAGGTGCCGAGAGCAAATCGTCATTACATTTCGGGACATATATGGCATATCACGCATAGATGCCATAAGGCGGTTCAATAAAAAATCTACTGGAGCGGAAAGTGACATGCAACCTTATGGACATTGCCGATGTCACGCAGGCCTGGCTCGGATGAGGAGTCGGTGCACACCGACGGTCTCCCTTGCGCCTCATACATAGGGCAGCGTGGCGCAAAGCGACAGCCATCAAGGGGACGCTCAAAATCAAACACCCCCCAGTCGCCTTTCTGAGTACGCGTGGGGGTATTGGATGCCTCTCGGCTCTTCTTTTCAACAAGGGAAGACCACAATATGTGGGTATAGGGATGTCGAGGAGTGTGTGCAATACGGCCGGCAAGGCCCATTTCCACAATTTTCCCGAGATACATGACCGCCACCTTATGGCTAATCAGTTCCACAACGCGCAGATCGTGGGATATGAAGAGATATGAGAGTCCTAAGTTTTTCTGTAGATCCCTTAAAAGGTTTACCACTTGTGCCTGTATTGACACATCAAGCGCGCTTGTGGGCTCATCCGCGACAATAAACCGTGCCCCTACAGCGAGGGCGCGCGCGAGTCCCACTCTCCGTTTTTCCCCGCCGGAAAGCTCGTGTGCAAAGTTGGAAAGCTTGCTCTTTTTCAGATTAACCTGATCAAGTAGTTCTCTGATCCTGCGGTTGACTTCCTCATCACTCACGCGATGATGAACGGTAATCGCCTCCTTCAGAATTGACCGAATGCGCATCTTAGGATTGAGGGC